>CAMZLT010000023.1 GCA_947311745.1 uncultured Flavobacteriaceae bacterium
AAACTACCTGCTATAATTGAAAATGCTCAAAATTTATTTAGCTCAGAATTGGGCTATAATTATTTCACTAAAAAATCCCTGTGCTTCCCAATTTTATTGGCATTTTTGACTTTTCATAACGAAAACCTATGAATTTTTCGGGTTAAGAACCTAAAACCTCAAATTTTCACTACCAATATTCAGAATATTTTAAAATTTACGCCTATTTTTTTTAATTAGGGTGTTTTTCTTTGAAATCGTTTTTTATGTAAACCTAATAAAATTAAAATGTATCTCATAAAAAAAACACTATTTTTCTTATTTATCATAACCGTAAACACTTATTTATTCGCTCAAGAGAATACAACCTATTATATTTCATATGATAAAATTCCTGGAAATATTGTTTTAGATGATATTGAATATAAATTTTTAATCGATTTTATTTATAAAATAGATATAATAAAATCAATATACATAAAACTCCCTAAGAAAAAACGGAATTTACAACAAACACTCAACGATATTGAAAAAGTATCTAATTTAAGATTTACAAGAATAGACAATACCCATTTTTACGTTTCTAATTTAAATGTAATCATGATACAAGAAAATGAAGTTATTAACAATTTTTTAACCAAAGGTATTCATAAAAATACAGATGGTTCTTATGCTCTAAACCTAAATAAACTAGAACTATTACCTGGTTTAATAGAACCTGATGTTTTAGAAAGTATACAACAATTTCCAAATATAATTAGTACCGATGAAACATCATCAAATATGAATGTTAGAGGTGGAGAGTTTTATCAAAATAGTATCATTTGGGATGACATTAACATCTATTTAACAGGTCATTTTTTCGGAATGATATCTGCTTTCAATCCATATGTTTCCGATAAAATAAATTTTTATGACAAAGCAACAAATGCAAAATATGACGAGCGGGTATCAAGTGTTACCGATATTCGAACCTCTGATTTAATTGCTAAAAAAACTAAATTTCAATTAGGGATTAATACGATTAGCTCTGACGGTATTCTTACCTTACCTTTAATAAAAGAAAAAATGGATTTACAATTATCATACAGACGATCTTACGAGCATTTATATGAAACATCAAGTTTTAAAAAATACGAAGAAAAAGCTTTTCAACATGCAAAAATCCAAAATGAAAATTTTAATTTTAATGATTATAATGCAAAAATAAACATACAAATAAATAATAAAAATACCATACATCTTAGCATGATTCACATAGATAATGATTTAGATAATACTAGGATAGACAATACCAAAACATATAATGACATCTTAGACATTGAAAACACAGGATACAGTGCAAAATGGGTTAGAAATTGGACAGATAGAATTAAACAAAAAACAAGTTATAGCACATCTAAATATGCGCTATTTTATAATTTAAAAACTATTCATACACCTTCTTTTAGCTCGTATTTAAACAAAAAAAATAATATAAAAGACACAAAAATATCTACTGATTTAAATTTTCATCTAAAAAAAGGAAATGTGTTAAATTTTGGTTATCAGTATAAAAAACAGCAAGTAAATTTTAAAATAAAAAATAAAAAAGATATAATTTACACTTTAGACAAAGATGATTCCTCTGTGGAAACACATAGTCTATATTCTGGACTAACCATGCAAAAAACACTTAATTATTTTATCTATTTGGGAGTACGGGCAAATTACTATAAAAATTTTGAATCGTATAAAGTAGAACCAAGATTTATGATAAACAAATACTTTACACCTTTCTTTAAATTTCAAATCACAGGAGAATTTAAAAATCAAATTGTTCATCAAATTGAAGAAACTATTTTAGGAAGCTATACCATTGAAAATAAATTATGGAGACTTTCAAACAATCAAAATATACCAATGATTAGTTCTAATCATTTTTCTTCTGAAATATCGTATGAAAGAAATAAATGGAATATTCAAGCAAGTGTGTATCATAAGACTATAAATGGTATATCCTCTTTATCTTTAGGATATCTAAATCCTAATAATAACATTTTTCATAAAGGAAATACTATAATCAAAGGTGCAAGCATACAAATCGACAAAAATTTTGGTAAGATAAATTCTTGGATAAACTACAGTTATATGGATGCAAATAGCAGATTTAATGGAATATATAACGATGCATATTTTACATCTAACATAGAAATTAAACATGCTCTAAACACCGCAATTACGTATAAAAACAAAAATTTTCAAATAGCAATAAACTGGAAATATCGAACAGGGAAACCTTTTAGCATTTTAAACTATGATAGTAATAACAATACATACTTAAAAGAAATAAATACCAAAAATTTACCAGATTTTCACAGGTTGGATATATCATCTACATATAAATTTTTCTTTAGTAAAAAAAAGAAAACAAAAGGACAAGTAGGTGTTTCTGTTAGAAACTTATACAATAATAAAAATATAATAGCAAGAGTGTATTCTGGTAATAATAGTATAAATGAACCTGTGGTCTATAGAGATTTTAAAGCTCTCGGAATCACTCCAAACTTTACATTTAGAGTGTTTTTTTAAACTCACAAAATAGATTCGCCATTCAAATCTGTTGTTAAAATAACAGACATTAAATTAAAAAATGGTTTTAAGGTTTTAAAACTATCGTTAATAACACCTATAAAATTTTCATCTAAAACTTCATCATCGGTAAATTTTCGGATAGCAACAAAACCTTTTTTACGAATTAAATCCATATTTGGATGGTTTTTATCAAAACCTCTAGGAGACGTTTTTAAGGTATCTCCTTGTAATTTTCCAAATACTTTTTTAAATTTTTTATCGGAAATGATTGCGTTAATTTCAGAAGCATCCACTTCAAATTCTTTTCTAATTCGCAATAAATCATTTTTATTTGGCTGCCAAAATCCACCACCAAGTAAGGATTCGTTATTTGGTCTAATTCGCAAATAATAACTACCACGACGTTCTAAACCAAAACGATAAAATCCTGCTGCAAAATGTGGCTGATATGGAGTTTTATCTTTAGAAAAACGTACATCACGATATATACGATACAACTTATATCTATCTATTTTATCGTGTTTATTAAGATCTTGAATTACTTTTTGATGAAATTCTTTTAGTAGAGTTTGCTCTTTAATAAAATCCAATTTATGTGTATTAAACCATTCTCTATTATTATTCTGCTTTAATTTTTTAAGATATTCTAATGTCGATTTTTGTATTTGCATATCAGAAATAATTTATTTTTCAGAAAAATACAAATAAAAAAACGAATGACTATAAGTAATCATTCGTTTTTTATTTTTAAGATAAATTAAAATTACTTCATCAATTCTAAACTACGTTTTATAAATTGGGTAAGTTCTTCTCCTTTTAAGAGGTTTTGCGAAAGTTTTGCTAAATCTAAAGCTTGTTTTACATATTCTGCTTGTTTTTTCTTTACTTTAAGAATTTTATCCATCCATTCGCTATTTGTATTTACAACCAAATTGTACATTTCTGGGAAACCACTCATTCCCATAAAACCGCCACCACCACTCTGTTGCATTTCTTTCATACGACGCATAAATTCTGGTTGTGTAATAATAAACGGATTTGCTTTAGAATCCATAGCTTCTAATTGCACGGTAAATTTTTCACTTGGAACAAATTTCTCTACAATACCTTTTAATTTTTCTTGTTCCTCATCGGATAATTTAGAAACTTTCGTATCGTCTTTTTTGATTAAATTATCGATATAATCAGCATCTACACGAGCAAATTTTACAGGTTGTTTTTTATCGGACAATTCGGAATTTTCTTGTTCTAATTTTTGAATTAAATGCGATGCAATTGGCGAGTCTAACAATAACACTTCGTAACCTTTTTCTTTAGCCTCTTCAATATAACTGTGTTGTTCTTTTTTATCGGAAGCATATAATACAACAATATTTTTGTCCTTATCGGTTTGTGCTGGTTTTATTTTTTCGATTAATTCCGTAAAGGTAAAATAGGTTTCATCTACTGTTGGATATAATGCAAATTTTTGAGCTTTATCGTAAAATTTTGGTTCGGAAAGCATTCCGTATTCGATAACAACTTTAATATCGTTCCATTTTTTTTCAAAATTTTCTCTATCGTTTTTAAAAATGGAGTTTAATTTATCGGCAACCTTTTTGGTAATGTAACTTGCAATTTTTTTAACTGCTCCGTCTGCTTGTAAATAACTTCGTGAAACGTTTAACGGAATATCTGGTGAATCAATTACACCTCGTAACATTTGCAAAAAGTCAGGTACAATTCCCTCTACATTATCGGTTACAAAAACTTGGTTTTGATACAATTGAATTCTGTCTTTTTTCGGATCAATATTCGCATCTAATTTAGGAAAATATAAAATTCCTGTTAAATTAAACGGATAATCTACGTTAAGATGAATGTGAAATAACGGCTCTTCGTATTGTGTAGGATATAACTCTCTGTAAAAGTTTTTGTAATCGGCATCAGTTAACTCTGAAGGAGATTTTGTCCAAGCAGGATTTGGATTATTAATAATATTGTCAACTGTTATCATTTCAGGAGTTTCAGGAATATCTTTTCCGTCTTCATCCTTTTCATTTTTTGGTTTCCAGTTTGGATCTTGAATTTCTTTTGTACCAAATTTAATTGGCACAGCATTAAATTTATTGTATTTAGAAAGTAATTCGCTTATTTTAGACTCTTCTAAAAATTCACTAGAATCGTCATCTATATGTAAAATTATTTCGGTTCCGTGTTCTTTTTTATCGGTTTTCTCTAAAGTGAATTCTGGAGAACCATCGCATTTCCAATGCATTGCAACAGTATCCTCTTTAAAAGATTTTGTACGAATTTCTACTTCTTTCGCTACCATAAAAGCAGAATAAAATCCTAAACCAAAATGCCCAATAATCCCTGCTTCATCGGCATTTTTATCTTTGTATTTTTCCAAGAATTCTTCTGCTCCTGAAAATGCTACTTCGTTAATATATTTTTCCACTTCCTCTTTAGTCATACCAATACCTTGGTCGCTAATCGTAAGTGTTTTTGCTTCTTTATCTAGCTTTACTTCAATTTTCAAGTCATCTGTATTCCCTTTAAACTCACCAATTGAAGCCAAATGTTTTAATTTTGAAGTTGCATCGGTTGCATTTGAGATTAATTCACGTAAAAATATTTCGTGATCGGAATATAAAAATTTCTTTATAAGCGGAAATATATTTTCTACCGCTACATTAATTTTTCCTTTTGTCATTTTATCTATGTTTTATGTAATGTTATATTAATTCGGAATGCAGTACTCCAAAAATGTACCAAAATGATTATTGTGTCATCTTGTCAGTTTTTAGAAAGAA
>CAMZLT010000024.1 GCA_947311745.1 uncultured Flavobacteriaceae bacterium
ACTTTTTTTCGGTTGCCAGTCATTTTTATATCACCAGAGTTTGCAAGAGCTTCAATAATATTCATTTGGTTTTGAAAAAAAACATTAGCTCCAGGTTTTGCCACTTCTCCAAGAACAGTATATCGGATACCTGCAAGTTTTACACTTACAAAAACGTCTTCCATATTTTTGAACATTTTGGAGAGTTCTGTTTCAATTTTTAATCGGACTTCTTTGGTTGTATAGCCCAAAACATTTAATTCTTTAATATATGGAATTCTAATAACACCATTTTGATCTACTGAATAGGAATTAAAATATAACATTTCAGGTGTTATAGTTGTGGCATTTGTGTTTTCAGAATTTTTAAAAAGTGCTACCAATTTTTCATCCGCAGCTTTTATACGAATATCAATAATATCGTTTATTTGTAAACGATATGGTTTGTTGTTCACTTTGGTTATCTCTGTATTTGTTGTTGGGTTTCCTTTAAAATAGGTTAGATCTTTTGTAGGAATACAGGAGCTTAAATAGAGACTTAAAAAAACAACTAGAATATACTTTTTCATTAATTTTTAATTTTACAGAATTGCAAATATACTTTTTTATAAATTTATTTTATGGTTATTTTTTAAAAAAATACGTTATTTTCGCATAAAAAATAAAGAATGTTTTTTCAAATTAAACAATATATATCCTTTCTAAAAAGAGCAAAAACAGAATATAGTGTACATTCGCCTTTTATTTTTGATTTAATTACTAAATGTTTTAATATCAAAAATATAGAATTTGAAAATCAAAATAATTTATATCGTAAAATTTTGTTGCAAGACAGTGCAACCATTTCGGTAACTGATTTTGGTGCTGGTTCGCGAGTTTTTACTTCCAATAAACGAAAAGTTAGTGAAATTGCCAAAACTGCTGGTATATCAAAAAAAAATGCAAATTTACTTAGTCGATTGGTTCACTACTTTAAAATGGATGAAATTTTAGAAATCGGTACATCTTTAGGAATCGCTACACATAGTATGGCTGTTGGTAATCCAAAGGCTAAAATTACTACATTAGAAGGATGCCCGCAAACCTTGCAAATTGCAAAAGAGAGCTTAAATAAATTTAAAATTAATTCCATTACCTTTGTGCAGGGAGATTTTAAGGAAACTATAAAAAAACAAGCGACAAAAAAATACGATTTAATATATTTTGATGGTAACCACCAAAAAGATGCTACAATTTTGTATTTTGAAACTTTTTTAGAAAGCATACATAACGAATCGGTTTTTATTTTTGATGATATTCATTGGAGTAGTGGTATGCAAGAGGCTTGGGAATACATTAAGAATCATAAAAAAGTAGCCGTTACGATAGACACGTTTAATTGGGGAATCGTATTTTTTAGAAAAGAACAAGAAAAACAACACTTTAAAATTAAAGTATAAAATGAGTAAAAATTATAAAGAAATACTGCCAAATATAACCACTATGATTTTTGATATTGATGGTGTTTTAACCGACGGAACAGTTACGATTTTTCCTAATGGAGAACTAGTACGAAAAATGAATATTAAAGACGGTTACGCGTTAAAAACAGCAGTAGATAAAGGGTATAAAATAGCAATTATATCAGGTGGAAATAACCAATCTGTTGTGTCTAGATTACAAGGTTTGGGTATAAAAGATATTTATTTAGGTGTTCATAATAAAGTAGAAAAACTGTACGAATATTTAGATATGTACGAATTAAAACTTGAAAATGTTTTGTATATGGGTGATGATATACCTGATTATCCAGTATTAGAATTGGTAGGTTTGCCAACAAGTCCACAAGATGCAGTGCCAGAAATTAAAAAAGTTGCAAAATACGTTTCTCATAAAAATGGAGGAGAAGGAGCAGTACGCGATGTTATTGAGCAGGTTTTAAAAGTGCAACAGAATTGGCAAGTAAATTTTGATGCTAAGTTCGATTAATATCGGAAATTATAGACTTTCAATTAATAAATAAAGTTTGAAAACAAAAGAAAAATTATTAAAAATACCAATTCTCAAATCGCTTATAAAATTAGCAGACAGCATTCGTATTCCTGGTTTTGAAGGGATGAGTTTGTATGATTTGTTAGAAATGTATGTGGTTGGTATTGTAAACGGAGCAGTTACTTCTCGTGCAGGAAGTATTGCTTTTAGCTTCTTTATGGCATTATTTCCTTTTGTCTTATTTGTTTTAAATCTAATACCATATATTCCAATTGAAAATTTTCAAGAGGATTTTATGTATTTGGTAGAGCAAGCATTACCTCCAAAAACAGGAGATAATGTAGATATGGTAATTCGTGATATAGCAAATAATACGTATGGAGGATTGCTATCATCTGTATTTTTATTATCTATTTTTTTAATGACAAACGGTGTAAACGCATTATTTAGTGGTTTTGAATATACGTATCATAAAATTAAAACCCGAAATGTAGTGCAGCAGTATGTTGTTGCATTATTTTCATCATTAATATTGGCATTATTATTGTTGGTAACAGTAGCAGTAATTATATATTTTGAAATAGCAGTAGAAAAACTGATGGCTAAAGGTTTTGTAAAGGATGATGTATTTTGGATTGAAGTAGGTAAATATCCTATTTTGTTATTTATGCTTTTTGTAAGCGTATCCATTTTGTACTTTTTCGGAACAAAAGAAGGACGAAAAATTCGTTTTTTTTCCGCAGGAGCAATTATGACCACATTTTTAATTATTGTAAATTTTAAAATTTTTGGTATATATGTTAGTAAATTTGCAAAATATAACGAATTGTACGGAATAATAGGAACCGTGTTAATCATTATGTTATTTATATGGTTAAACTCTATTATTCTTTTGTTAGGATATGAGTTAAATACCTGTATATTAGGATTGCGAAAAAAAGTAATAAAACAACATAAAAACAACTATAAATTAAAAGAGGGAGAGTAATAATGGAAAAAATAATTTTAATTATAACATTAGTAATCATTAGTAATTTTAGTATAAACGCTCAAAATAACGACGGTTTAAATTGGATTTCTAGTTTTGAAAAAGCAAAAGAAATAGCTACAAGCGAAAACAAACCAATTTTAGTATTTTTTACAGGATCGGATTGGTGCGGTTTGTGTAAAATGTTAGATAAAGATTTTTTTGCTTCTGGAAAATTTAAAGAAATAGCAAAAAAGAGTTTTGTTTTGTATAAAGCCGATTTTCCAAGACGAACCGATATTGTTTCCGAAACACAAAAACAAGAAAATAAAATTTTAGATAAAAAATACAGTAAAACAAGGGGGCAACGTGTTTTTCCAACCATCGTAATTGTAGATGCAAGTGGAAAAGAAATAGAATTTTTAGAAAGTTACAATTACATTCATGATACATCACGACATTATAAATTAATCGATTATATTTTGAGTAAATACCAAAACTAAACAAATGAAAAAAGCACAAATAATAGTACTAGTAATTTTATCCATATTATTCCTAAATTGCGAAATTAAAGAGGAAATAACCTTTAATAAAGACGGAAGTGGTGAGTTGTTTTACACCTACGATATGAGTAAAATGTTAAAAGAAATGCCAGAAAGTAAAAATACAGATGCAGATAAAGATATGGATACCATTTTTGATTTTAACAGTCTATTAAATGATCCAAAATTTAAAGATAGCTTAGCAGCCTTATCACCAGAAAAACGTAAAACATTGGAATCTTTACGGATGATGAAAATGAAATTAAAAGTAGATTCTAAAGAAAAAATTGCCGAAATGGGATTTGGAATCCAGTTTAAAAAAATAAACGAAATAAAAGATTTTTTTAAAAAAATGGAAGAAGCTCAAAAAATAACAAAACCAAATAAAAAAGGAAATCCAATTAAAGAATCTCCTTTATTTGAAAGATTAAGCGGAAAAGACCAAAATGTTGCATATAACTTTGATGGTAGAAATTTTACACGTACCACAACAATGAAAAAGAAAATAAGTGAGGAAAGCAATAAAGAAATTGACAAGATGATTAATTCAGGTGATAAAACCAAAGAGCTTTTTGGTGTCTTAAAATATACGCTAATATTAAACTTTCCTAAAAAAGTTAAAAAAATAAATAATAAAAATGCAGTGCTTTCAAATGGTAAAAAAACAGTAACCATTTCTTACGGATTGACAGAGTACTTAGAAAACCCTGAAAAATTAAATCTTGAAATTAAACTAGCAAAATAACGTAAAATTTATTAAATTAGCATTCCAAATAAGATGTTATGCTAATAAAAGTTTATGGTTCTGCTGTTTTCGGAGTAGAAGCAACCACAATAACCGTTGAAGTAAATATTGATAAAGGAATTGCTTACCATTTGGTAGGATTGCCAGATAATGCAATTAAAGAAAGTAGTTATCGTATTTCCGCAGCATTAAATAATAATGGTTATAAACTTCCAGGAAAAAAAATTACCATAAATATGGCTCCTGCCGATATGCGAAAAGAAGGGTCTGCTTATGATTTAACCATTGCTATGGGAATTCTAGCTGCTTCCAATCAAATTAAATCTATTGATATATCCGATTACATTATTATGGGAGAACTTTCCCTTGACGGAAGTCTGCAACCAATTAAAGGAGCATTGCCAATTGCAATAAAAGCACAAGAGGAAGGATTTAAAGGTTTTTTCTTACCAGTGCAAAATGCAAAAGAAGCAGCTATTGTTGGCGATTTAGAAGTATTTCCTGTGGAAAATATAAAACAAATTATAAACCATATAGAAGGAAAAGAATTTATTAAACGTTTGGTAATAGATACACGAAAAGAATTCTACGAAAATTTAGAACATCCAGAATTTGATTTTTCCGATGTGAAAGGACAAGAAACTATAAAACGCTGTATGGAAATTGCAGCAGCAGGTGGTCATAATATTATATTGATTGGTCCTCCAGGAAGCGGAAAAACCATGTTAGCAAAACGATTGCCAACTATTTTACCACCAATGTCTTTAAAAGAAGCTTTAGAAACAACTAAAATCCATTCCGTTGTAGGTAAAATTAAGGCAAATTCTGGTTTGATGACACAGCGTCCGTTTCGTTCGCCACATCATACTATAAGTGATGTAGCTTTAGTTGGAGGAGGGGCATACCCGCAACCTGGCGAAATTTCCTTATCACACAATGGCGTACTTTTTTTAGATGAATTACCAGAATTTAAACGAACCGTTTTAGAAGTAATGCGTCAACCATTAGAGGATAGAGAAGTAACCATATCAAGAGCAAGATTTACCGTTACCTATCCAAGTAGTTTTATGTTGGTTGCAAGTATGAATCCCAGTCCTAGTGGTTATTTTGTGGATGCAGATAATCCATTAGCATCCTCACCACAAGAAATGCAAAAATATTTAGCAAAAATTTCTGGTCCTTTATTAGACAGAATAGATATACATATAGAAGTACAGCCTGTACCTTTTGAAAAACTTAGCGAGGAACGAAAAGGCGAATCAAGTAAAAAAATACGCGAACGTGTTACTAGTGGTAGAGAAGTCCAAACCAAACGATTTAAAGACAACGAATCCATCCATTACAATGCACAGATGAATGTAAAGCAAATTCGTAAATATTGTGCTTTAAATAGCGAATCTAAAAATATGCTTAAAAATGCAATGGACAGATTAAACCTTTCTGCAAGAGCGTATGATAGAATTTTAAAAGTTTCTCGTACAATTGCCGATTTGGAAGGTGCCGAAAACATACAGCCAAACCATATTGGCGAAGCAATTCAATACAGAAGTTTGGATAGAGACGGGTGGTTAGGATAAAAAGTATTATATTTGTTAAATTAATAGCAATTTTAAATTTTTATATTATGAAAAAAAATTACATTTTATTTTTAGTAGGACTAGTAATTGTGTCTTTTAATGCTAAAGCACAAACTGTAACATTGTACGAGCAAATAACGGATGCAGGAGCAACAAGTGGTATTATTTCGGATTATATTACAAATGATGCGATGGGTACTTATTCTGCAGATGATTTTGTTTTAACAGCAGACTCTAACATTGAAACTATTTTTATTCCTGGTTTTCAAAATAATGGTGATATTACCACTATCGGAACAGCAATAGACATTTTTATTTACGCAGACAATGGAGGTATTCCTGCTTCTAATCCTAATAATGTAGGAACAGGAGCTTTAGAAATAACTAATCTTGCAATTAACGATGCTTCAATATCTGTAACCGATAATGATTTTACAATTGATATTACTGCTGCAAACGGAGGAACAGCGGTTAATTTGCCAGCTGGTACATATTGGTTATCTTTTGCAGTACATGTTCCTGTTCTAAATGATAGATGGAACTGGTTTCAAGGAAGTGCTTCGGATATACAAAATGCACAAATTTTAGATGACGGTAATTTTGGAACTGCATTTGATTGGACAGCTTTTACAGGAGTTGGTTTGGATTTTGCTTCTTTGGCTTTTAGAATAGAAGGTTCAGTAACAGCAAGTACTACCGATAATATTTTAAATGCAATTGAAATTAATCCTAATCCTGTTTTAAATACTTTAAACATTCAATCGGATGTTGCAATAAAAAGTATAAAATTATTTTCTATTTCAGGAAAATTAGTTTACAACGGAACTTTTACAAACTCTTTAGATGTATCTAAGTTAGAAAAAGGTGTTTACTTAGTAAATATAGATACTGAAAACGGTACTATCGTTAAAAAAATGATTAAAAAATAAACAGCAAACAAAATATTTTAAAGCACTTTTTTAATTAAAAGTGCTTTTTTTATGGATATGTACAATCAAATATATAAAGCTATAGTTGCTTATCGAGAAGCGATTAAATTATTACCAAAACTGGGATTAATAAAATATGTAATATTACTAATTGTATTGCTTTTTTTCTTTATTGCACCAGTGTTTTTTATGGATTTTGGTATGACATTCTTTAGCTCATTAATTCCGTTTTTCGAAACTTCAAAATATGTAGAAATTGTAACCAAATTAATGGTAAATGCTTCTGGGTTTTTTCTATTAGTACTATTATCACCAATTTTTTCGATGGTTTCTGAAGAAACCATCGCTTATTTAAAAGTTAAAACGTATTCGTTCTCTATAAAACAACTTTTTAAAGATATAGTAAGAGGGATTAGAATTACTTTTAGAAATATGATTTATCAATACGCATTTATATTATTGGTTTCCTTTATTCTGTGGATGTTTCCTGATTTTATACTTTTGCAAAAAATGGGTGAATTAGTTCTGCTTATAACAACTGCATATTTTTATGGTTTTACATTGTTAGATTATGCCTTAGAAAACTACCGATTTGATTATAAAAAATCCGTTGCTTTTATTCGTGAAAATAAAGGTTTGGCAATTGGTTTAGGTATTGTTTATTATGTAGTGTTAATGCTTCCTAAATGGCTTCTTGTTTGGAATGTGTTCAAACACATATCTATCTATTGGACTTCCTTTATCGAAGCGATAGTCGTTTTTTTAGGCGTTATTGCAGCAAGTATTTCCGTTTTTAAATTAATTAAAAAATAGTATCTTTACCATGCCAATAAAAATAATACGATGAAAAACAACTGGATAATTTTGTTCGTTATATCTTTTTCGATAAGCGGAATTTCACAAAATGCAAAAACAAAGAGATTTACTTTTTCCAAAAAGACAGTAAAACAATTAGTACAATTACCTCTTAAATGTGTAGAAACCGAATTTCCTAATAAATTAAGTCAAGTTATTGGTGATGAAAGTTGTCTTAAAACACCAAAGGAATTACATCCTTCTTTTTTTGGTTGCTTTGATTGGCATTCTGCTGTTCACGGACATTGGTCTTTGGTTAAATTATTGAAAGATAATCCTAAAATGGAAAGCTATTCTGAAATTATGAGAATCTTAAAAAATCATATAAATAAAGAAAATATAGCTATCGAATTAAAATATTTTGATGATAAATACAATAAAAATTACGAACGTACTTATGGTTGGGCTTGGCTTTTAAAATTAGCCGAAGAACTACATACTTGGCAAACAAAAGATGCAAGAGTTTTAGAAAAAGATTTGCAACCATTAACCGATTTAATAGTAAATAAGTATATTGCGTTCTTACCAAAATTAAACTATCCTATTCGTGTAGGAACACATACTAATACTGCTTTCGGACTTAATTTTGCATACGATTACGCAAATACATTGCATAATGTAAAATTACAAAAAGCAATAACAAAAAGAGCTTTGTATTTTTATAAAAACGATGCTAACTGTCCGATAAATTGGGAACCAAGTGGAACGGATTTTTTATCCGCATGTTTACAAGAAGCAACATTAATGCGTAAAATTTTAGGTAAAAAACAATTTACACCTTGGTTAAAACAGTTTTTACCAGAACTTTTAAATAAAAAATACCAATTAACAGTTGGTGTAGTTAGCGATAGAACAGACGGACATTTAGTACATTTAGATGGTCTTAATTTTTCTAGAGCTTGGTGTTTGAATGAAATGGCACGAGATATTCCTGAATTAGAACATTTGCATCAGATTGCAAATGAGCATATACGATACTCTTTACCAAATTTAATTGGTGATTCCTACGAAGGTGGTCACTGGTTAGCAACTTTTGCTATCTATGCAATAGATTCTCAATAATCTATTAATCTTTTAGCAAATCCATAATATTTTCAGGAGGTCTGCCTAGAACTGCCTTATTGTCTTTTATAACAATTGGTCTTTCTATTAATTTCGGATTTTCAACCATAGCATTTATAATTTCGGCATCGGTTAATTCTTTGCCTTTATATTTTTCTTTCCAAATTTTTTCACCTTTTCGTACTAATTGTATTGGTTTTATGCCTAACATGGCAATTATTTCTTTTAATTCAAATTTTGAAGGCGTGTTTTCTAAATAGTGTACGGTTTCAAAAGTTACTTTTGCTTCTTGTAAAATCTGCAATCCTTGTCTGCTTTTACTACAACGGTTATTGTGAAATATTTTTATCATGATAATTCTGTTTTTTTATACAAAGATAACTATTTTTACCTTTTATAAATTATTTCATTTTGCAGATTGATACTATTTTATCTTTTTTATTTGCAGCGTCACTATTAACAGTGATGCCAGGTCCTGATATTATTTTTGTTTTGGCTCAAAGTGTTGGTTTGGGTAAAAAGTACGGAATTGTAACGAGTTTAGGATTGGTTTCTGGTATTTTGATACATACTAGTTTGATTGCTTTAGGTGTTTCGGAAGCGATTAAACAATCGGAATTCGTTTTCTTAGCAATTAAAATTTTTGGAGCTTTATATTTATTTTATCTAGCATATAAAGTTTATAAATCACCTGCTAAAATAGTGTTACTTTCTAGTGAAATGGAAAAACAGAAGTTTTATGTATTGTTTAAACGAGGTTTTTTTATGAATGTGTTGAATCCTAAAGTTACGATATTTTTTTTAGCTTTTTTTCCTAATTTTATTAATGTAGAACAAGGTAATATGGTATATCAAATTTACTTCTTGGGTTTTTTATTTATGGTACAAGCATTTTTTATTTTTTCAATTGTTTCGGTGGTTTCCGATAGATTAACTGTTTTTTTAAGAGAAAGTAAAAACTTTGCTGGTTATTTAAAGATTTTTCAAATAATTGTATTTATAGGAATCGGAGTTTTTATTTTAATTTAATTTAATGTACTTTTACAAGAGTTTTTGAATAGTACTAAAAAGCACTTCCCGAAAGGAAAATAATGAACAGAAAAGTCAAAATAATTGAGTGTCCACGAGATGCAATGCAAGGAATAAAATCACATTTTATTGCTACGGAGGATAAGGCAAAATATATCAATTCGTTGTTACGTGTTGGTTTTGATACCATTGATTTTGGTAGTTTTGTATCGCCAAAAGCAATTCCGCAAATGCGTGATACAGCTGCAGTTTTATCTAAATTAGATTTGCAAAATACAGTAAGTAAATTACTGGCAATCGTAGCAAATGTACGAGGAGCAGAGGGTGCTAGTGTGTTTGATGAAATTGATTATTTAGGGTTTCCGTTTTCCATTTCAGAGAATTTTCAAATGCGAAATACTGGTAAAACGATTACCGAATCTTTTACTGCTTTAGATACGATTTTAAATATTGCAATTAAGACAAATAAAAAAGTTGTAGCGTATTTGTCTATGGGTTTTGGAAATCCGTATGGTGATATTTGGAATGTAGATATTGTTGCAAATTATACCGAAAAATTAGCAAAAATGGGTGTGGAAATTTTGTCTTTGTCGGACACTATTGGCGTTGCAGATGGTAAAACTATTTCGTATTTGTTTGCAAATTTAATTCCACTTTATCCAAAAATTGAATTTGGTGCACATTTACATACTACGCCAAGTACTTGGCATGAAAAAGTGTCGGCTGCTTACCAAGCTGGTTGCAATCGTTTTGACGGAGCAATAAAAGGTTTTGGTGGTTGTCCGATGGCAAAAGATGAGCTAACAGGCAACATGCCTACCGAAAAGTTACTTAGTTATTTTACGCAACAAAAAGCAGATATTGGTATTAAACCAATGGCTTTTGAATCTGCTTATAATGCAGCTTTGGATGTGTTTTATTAATTCATGATTATAGTATTAACTGCAAAAGTTACCACCATGTTATTGTTTTTAATTAAAGCACAGTAAATCAAATTATTTATTTAGCAATTTAACAATATCCAAATTTGAGTAGGGGGTGAAATTATCCGTATTCATTTGCTTTGTTTCAAAAAAACTAAAAAATACTAAAGTATTTTCAAGGGTTTAAAATTTCACATCTAAATAAAGCGAATTTTATGATTTTTTGCGGTTAAATTACAAACTTAAAAAAGCAATTGCAAACCCTAAAATTATGGCTATAAATTTTTTAAGACTAAAATGATGATTTTCATTCGTTTCAAAAAGAATAATACTTGAAATATGGATAAATATTCCGATAATAATCGCTGTAATTTCAGTAGTGTACTTGGTTAAAAACGAAATTTTATCAAAAATAGCATATCCTAACGGACTCATTATTGCAAAACTAGTTAGAAGTCCGATAATAATGTATTTGCTTAATTTTGTTTGAATTAAAAATGTGGTTAAAATTATTGCAACTGGTATTTTATGTATAAATATTGCCCAAACTAAGGGTTGTAATGTTTTTGATGCTAACGGAATTCCTTCAAAAAATGCATGAATACCTAAACCTACAAATAACAACCACGGAATTTTGGTAACTTTTCCGTGAATGTGCACATGACCATGTTCTGCTCCTTTTGAAAAATATTCTAAAATAGATTGAATAAAAATTCCTATTAATATATAAACTCCTGTTTTTGCATCGGACTTTTCATATACTTCTGGTAAGAGATGTAAAATGGTTACCGATAATAAATAAGCACCACTAAAAGCTAATAAAAACTGAATAAACCCTTTACTTGGCTTGGTGTATAACACTATTGTTGCACCTATTAAAACTGCTGTTATTAATATTAAATATACCATTTTATTTTTCTAAAACTAAAATTAAACGCTTAGAGGTTTCTTTGTTAAACGGCTGTAGTTGATAGTCGCCAAAAGTGTGCTTTAATTTTAAATTTGCAGCTAAAATATATTCTTTTATGGTTTCTAAAGTTAAGCACTGTACTTTTTCGGTAAAATGAAACGAATCTACACCAATTTTAAATCGTATGTTTTTAATTATTTTGTTGTTTTCAATATGTCTTGTAATAGCAAACGGGATATCATTTTTCACAACTGTTTCCTTTGCTACTAATTGTTTTTTTACGGCAATAACATTCATAAAATCAATTACCGCAATGCCGTTTGGTTTTAATCCGTTTTTAATATTTTGAAGTACTTTTATGTTTGTTTCATCATCATTAAAATATCCAAAACTCGTAAAGAGATTAAAAATAGCATCAAATTTTTCTGAAAACGGATTTCGCATATCGTGTTCGGAAAACGATAAGCCATCTTTTTCAAAATTTTTAGCAAATTGAATACTGTTTTTTGATAAATCTACTCCTTTTACTTGAAAACCAATTTTGTTTAAAAAAACAGCATGCCTTCCTTTACCACAAGCCAAATCTAAAATGTAACTATTTTCTTTAAGTTTTAAAAAAGAAACTAGGTTTTTCATAAAATTCTGAGCCTCATTATAATCTCTATCTTTATATAAAATATGGTAATATTCCGAGTCAAACCAATCTACAAACCATTCTTTCGTTTTTTTCATTTTACAAAATTACAAATTTTAAATAGATTATTGATTTGGTAAGAGTATCTTTGTGCTTGAAATTAAAATAAAATGAGTCAAAATTTTAAAATGGTTGCCAAGACCTTATTTGGTTTAGAGCCAATACTGGCAAAAGAATTAAAAAATTTAGGAGCAATAAAAGTACAAGAAGGCGTTCGTAATGTTAGTTTTTATGGTGATTCTGGTTTTATGTATAAGGCAAATTTAGCCTTGCGTACTGCAATACGAATTTTAAAACCATTTACTTCGTTTAAAGTACAAAACGAACAAGATTTGTATAACGGAATTAAAAATATATATTGGGAAGACTTTTTATTTCACGATAAAACTTTTGCTATAACTGCAACTTTAAGTACCGATTTATTTTCGCATTCGCATTATGTAGCGTTAAAAACAAAAGATGCTATTGCCGATTATTTTAGAGAAAAATACAATAAAAGACCAAGTGTAGATTTAGATTATCCGAATTTGAATATAGATATTCATATTGCTAAAAATATATGTACAGTTTCTTTTGATAGTTCTGGACAGTCTTTACACAAAAGAGGATATAAAAGTTCTACCAATATTGCACCAATTAATGAAGTTCTAGCAGCAGGTTTGGTACTTTTATCCGGTTATGATGGTACGCAGCATTTTATAGATCCCATGTGTGGAAGTGGTACTATTTTGATAGAAGCAGCAATGATTGCATTAAATATTCCTGCAAATATTAATCGTAAAGAATTTGCTTTTGAAAATTGGCAAGGTTTTGATCCTGATTTATTTGAGAAAATTCAAGAATCCTTATTAAAAAAAGTAAGAGAAATTGACAAGCAAATTATTGGTTATGATAAAGCACCAAGTGCTGTTAGAAAAGCACAAGATAATATTGCTAATGCACAATTATCGGATTTTATTAAAATAGAAAGACAAGATTTTTTTACTTCTGAAAAAGTAATTGATGGTAAAACAATTGTCTTGTTTAATCCTCCTTACGGAGAGCGTTTACAAGTAAATGTACCTGTTTTTTACAAACGAATTGGCGATACATTAAAGCAAGGATATACCGATACCGATGCTTGGTTAATAACTTCCGACTTAGAGGAAGGTATTAAAAATGTGGGGCTTAGAACTTCTAAACGAATTCCGCTTTTTAACGGAAAATTAGCCTGTCGTTTTGTAAAATACGAAATGTATAAAGGAAGTAAAAAGACTAAAAAAATAGGTTAAATATAAAAGTAAGGGAAAAGGTATAAAAAGGTATCTTGAATTGTTTTAATTATTCCCAACTTTTATAGTTGACCAAAAAAATGTAATGATACCAAATGCATTTATCTTTTAGCTCAATTGAAAATTAACTATTTTTTCTTTAGATAAAATGCTATGTCATTTTGATGCAACAGGACTTTACTACCCAATATTAGGTTACGAACCCCTTATTAGGTTCTTTACTACTTAACATGGGGCAGATATAAAAGTTGGGGAAGAGTTATAAAAAGGTATCCCATTTTGTGCATGTAAAATAATTAATCTAACTTTACAACAGGTTTATATCACAGCAATATCGCTTTGGCGAAACTGCGGATATAAAGCCATTGCCAGTGATCCTCCTACTGAAAAAATTCCGTTGAATATTTTCGCTAATGTAGGGATAGAATGGTAGAAAAATGAGAAAAAAGTAAAAACATAACTAATTGATAATCAGCAAATAATTTTAACGTTAGTTGGAATTAAAAAAAGAACTGAATTCAATAGATTAAATGAAAACAAGATCAAAGAGTGAAACAAGAAACGTTTAAAGTAATCTCTATTATTTCATATTTTTTTATTATTCTAATGGGAAGTATGATAGGAATTCCTTTTTTCTTTTGGATATTATTTACCATATTTGATTTTGGTAATCCAGACCAATTTTTTGCTTTACTTGCGATTATTGGTTTATTATTGAATTTTTTAACAAGAAATAAACAAAAAACTTTAAAAATTTTATCATTAGATATTCTAAGTTTTTTACTTTTAATTTCGCCATTAATAAGACGAATGACAGCGATTTCTATTGAGAAATTCAATTATTTACTATTTATTATTCCAACTTTAATTTTTGTTGTATTTTATATCATTTCAATAGTTTTATCGGTTAAAAAATATCTGAAAAATAATAAAATTTAGTTTTCTTTAAAAAAGTTTCCATAAAACGAAACAAAGCATTATCTTTGTCGTATAATAGATTATAATGAAAGTAAAATTTGAAGTAATATTTCTTGAACAAGCAATAGAATTCTTGGAAAAATTAGACGATAA
>CAMZLT010000025.1 GCA_947311745.1 uncultured Flavobacteriaceae bacterium
AAGGTAGATCGTGGTAATCAAAATAAAGAAAAAGGAAAATATCGCGATCCAGATTACGAATTTGATGGTATTATAGAAAGCGAAGGAGTTTTAGATATAATGAATGATGGTTACGGATTTTTACGTTCGTCAGATTATAATTATTTAGCATCACCAGACGATATTTATGTATCGCAATCGCAAATAAAACTATTTGGTTTAAAAACTGGGGATACAGTAAAAGGAGCAGTTAGACCTCCAAAAGAAGGAGAAAAATATTTTCCTTTAATAAAGGTCATTTTAATAAACGGATTAAGTCCTAGTATTGTTAGAGATCGTGTTTCTTTTGAACATTTAACACCGTTATTTCCAAAAGAAAAATTTAATATTGCAGGAAAAAACTCTTCCATTTCTACACGAATAATGGATATGTTTTCGCCAATTGGTAAAGGACAACGTGGTATGATTGTATCACAACCAAAAACTGGTAAAACCATGTTGTTAAAAGATATTGCAAATGCAATCGCATCGAATCATCCTGAAGTATATCAAATAATTCTTTTAATTGACGAACGTCCAGAGGAAGTTACCGATATGCGTAGAAATACAAAAGGTGAAGTAGTGGCTTCTACTTTTGACGAACCTGCAGCAAAACACGTAAAAGTTGCAAATATAGTACTTGAAAAAGCAAAACGTTTGGTAGAATGCGGACACGATGTCGTAATTTTATTAGATTCTATTACTCGTTTGGCTCGTGCTTATAATACTGTTGCTCCAGCTTCTGGTAAAATTTTATCTGGAGGTATTGATGCAAACGCTCTACACAAACCAAAACGATTTTTCGGAGCAGCAAGAAATATCGAAGGAGGAGGATCTTTAACCATTATTGCAACAGCATTAACCGATACAGGTTCTAAAATGGATGAAGTGATTTTTGAAGAGTTTAAAGGAACTGGTAATATGGAATTACAATTAGATAGAAACATTGCAAACCGTAGAATTTTCCCAGCAATAGACTTAGTTAAATCAAGTACACGTAGAGACGATTTATTGTTAGATAAAAAGGATGTACAACGAATTTGGATTTTACGTAAATATTTAGCAGATATGAATCCTGTTGAAGCGATGCAATTTATTCAAGATAAAATAAAATTTAGTGCTAATAATGCCGAATTTTTAATGTCTATGAACCGATAATAAAAAATAATTTATTTTTAAAAATGCGATATATCAATTAGTTATATCGCATTTTTTTATTTGTTAAATATTTTTTAATAAAAAGCTTTGCGTAACTGAATTTTATTGTATCTTTGCAGTCCTAAATCGCGGGATAGAGCAGTAGGTAGCTCGTCGGGCTCATAACCCGAAGGTCACAGGTTCGAGTCCTGTTCCCGCTACTAGATAAGAGAATCAATTTTGATTCTCTTTTTTTATGCAATAAATATCACTTTAACAGAAGTAAATTCTTGTATATTTGTATCTTTACATTTTAAAAATAATACATGAAATTAAACTTAAAAAAACCAATTGTATTCTTTGATTTAGAAACGACTGGTATTAATATAGCAAAAGATAGAATTGTTGAAATATCTATATTAAAAGTCCATCCAAACGGAAATAAGGACTTAAAAACGTGGCTTGTAAATCCTGAAATGGAAATCCCAAAAGAGGCAAGTGATATACACGGAATTACCAACGAAAAAGTTGTAACCGAACCAACTTTTAACGAATTAGCAAAAGAAGTTAGTGCAATGATTGCAGGTTGTGATTTGGCAGGGTTTAATTCCAATAGATTTGATATTCCGTTATTAGCTGAAGAAATGCTGCGTGCAGGAATAGATTTTACTATGAACGACCGTAAAGCAGTTGATGTACAAACCATTTTTCATAAGAAAGAACAACGAACACTAAGTGCAGGTTATAAATTTTATTGTGATAAAGATTTAGAAAATGCACACTCTGCCGAAGCAGATACCGTTGCAACTTACGAAATATTACTTGCTCAAATTGAAAAATACGACGATCTAGAAAATGATATAGATTCGTTAAGTGATTTTTCACACCATACAGGTCGTGCAGATTTTGCAGGATTTATACTTAAAAACGATAAGGATGAACCTATATTTTCTTTCGGAAAGTATAAAGGACAAAAAGTGTTAGATGTTTTGAAACGTGATAGAGGATACTATAACTGGATTCAAAATGCAGATTTCCCTTTATATACCAAAAAAGTATTGAAACAAATTAAAGAAGGTAACGAAAAATCAGACTATTCTTTAGATGATTTAAAAAATAAATTCAATCAAAAATTATAAAATATGTTCGTAGAATTTGATCAATTATCCGCAACCTCCAAAATTTGGATATATCAAGCAAATAGAGAGCTATCTAATGATGAAGTAGTTTTAGCAACATCTAAATTATCCGATTTTATAAAAAACTGGCAAAGCCACGGAAAAGATTTAATTGCATCATTTCAGATAAAATACAAGCAATTTATTATAATTTCTGTAGATGTAACTAAAACCAATTATTCTGGTTGCTCTGTCGATGCTTCGGTAGCATTAATCAAAGAAATAGAAAAAGAATTGCAAGTAGATTTGTTTGATAGATTAAAAATTACTTTTAAAAGTAATGAAAATGTAAATACTGTTAACCTTGCAAACTTTAAAAAATATATTGTGGAAGGGAAAATAGACAAAAACACTGTAGTTTTTAATAATTTGGTAAAAACGATTGCCGAATTTCAAGAAAAATGGGAAATTCCTGCAAAAGATTCGTGGCATATACGAATGTTTTAGTTGCTTAAAAAATGAAAATGAAAAAATACATATTTATTATATTTCTTGCCGTCAATTCTGTTTTTGGACAAAATCCTTTACAAACAAAAGATATTGAACAGCAAAAAAAATGGGTAGATAGCATAATGCAAAGCATGAATGTTGAACAAAAAATAGGACAACTTTTTATGTTAGCAGCATACTCCAATAGAGATAAAAAGCACACTGATTTTATTGAATCGGCTATTAAAAAACACGAAATTGGTGGTTTGATTTTTATGCAAGGAACTCCTGAAAAGCAAATAGAATTAAATAATACATATCAAAAATTAAGTAAAATTCCGTTATTAATCGGTTTTGATGGTGAATGGGGTTTGGATATGCGTTTGCAAAAAACCTATCGATTTCCTTGGAATATGACACTTGGAGCAATTCAAGATAATGAATTACTAGAGCAATTTGGTAAACGACTTGGTAAACAATGCAAACGAATGGGAATTCACGTTAATTTTGCTCCAGTAGTAGATATTAATACAAACCCTAAAAATCCAATTATAGGCAACCGTTCTTTTGGCGAAAACAAATATAATGTAACCAATAAATCGTTGGCATTTACCAACGGAATGCAAAGCGAAAACGTAATGGCTTGTGCAAAACATTTTCCAGGCCATGGAGATACCAATTCCGATTCCCATAAAAAATTGCCTACTGTTAATTTCACAGCAGAACGATTAGATTCCGTTGAATTATTTCCGTATAAAACGCTTTTTAAAAACGGATTAACCAGTATTATGGCTGCACATTTAAGTGTGCCAAGTTTAGAGAAAAATCCAAAATTACCAACGTCTTTATCGCATACCGTTCTAACGGAATTGCTTAAAAATAAATTACAATTTAAAGGTTTAGTTTTTACCGATGCTTTAAACATGAAAGGTGTTTCAGAGTTTGTAGAAAGTACTACTGATACAAAAGCTAAAACTCAAAAAAACACCAAAGGAAAAATAGACTTAAAAGCCTTATTGGCAGGAAACGATGTGCTTCTATTTTCAGAGGATGTAGCAGCAGCAAAACAACAAATTTTATCTGCTTTAGCAAATAAAACGCTTACAATAGAACGATTAGACGAATCGGTACGAAAAATAATAATGGCAAAATATTGGGTTGGATTGCAAAAGTATAAGCCAATTAATCCTGAAAATATTTTAACAGATTTAAATACTATTAGCGATACAATTTTACATAGAAAATTAATAGAAAACGCGATAACCTTACTTAAAAATGACGAGGTTATTTTGCCAATACGAAATTTAGATAAAACCAAAATTGCTTATGTAAAACTTGGCGAATCCGATGCTGGAATGTTTCAAAACCGCTTACAAGATTACGCAAATATAGATGTATATACTAAAGCAGAATTGCCTTTATTTTACAAAAATAAATACGATGTAGTGATAATTGGTGTACATAAATCCAATGCAAATCCTTGGAAAAGTTACACCATTTCTAAGCAAAATTTAGCAATAATTCAGAAAATTTCTCAAGAGAATAACGTAATTTTAGATGTTTTTGCAAGTCCGTATGCCTTGTTAGATATTAGCGATTTCACTAAAGTGGAAGCAGTATTGCTTTCCTATCAAAATTCTACTATTTCACAAGACATTTCTGCTCAAATGATTTTTGGAGCATTAAGCACCAAAGGAAAATTACCAGTTACTATTAACCGGCAATTTAAAGCAGGATTTGGATTAAATTCAGCTACAATATTCCGATTAAAATTTGGTTTACCAGAAGAAGAAAATGTAGATTCTAAGGGGTTAAAACGAATTGATTCGATTGCTAAAATTGTTTTAGACCAAAAAATGGCTCCAGGAATGCAAGTGCTTGTAGCAAAAAACGGAAAAGTAATTTTTAGAAAAAATTATGGATATTATACCGATAAAAAAGCAAAAAAAATAACCAATAAAAGTATTTACGATTTAGCATCTTTAACTAAAATTTTAGGTGCTTTACCACAAATAATGAAAGCCGAAGAGCAGCATAAATTTACTATTGATGATAGGTTAGATAAAGTGTTTCCGATAACAAAAAACTCTAATAAAGATACTGTTACGAT
>CAMZLT010000026.1 GCA_947311745.1 uncultured Flavobacteriaceae bacterium
CTAGTTAAACAATATTCATCTAAAGGATTTATTACATACTGCACACCATTTACATCAAATTTAGTATCCCCATCGGTAAAGTTAATCTTTGAAGTTGTGTCAGGTACATGACTTATACAAACTAATATTTTCATTGTTTTTTTATTATAGATTTTAACGCTACGAAAATACAAATATTTTTTTAATTTATTATGCGTGCATAATATTTTTTTCTAAAAAATTTACTTTATTTATATAAACAAAATTAATTCAAATTATGTACTTTTGCATACTGGATTTAAACCACATACTATTAAACTATTTCGGTAAATTTTGATAACGAATAGTGCAATCACTATCAATGTGGGATATTTCAAATTAAAAATAAATAAAACAGATGAAAACAATACAATTTAGAGAAGCAATTGCAGAAGCGATGAGTGAGGAAATGCGTAGAGATGAAAGTATTTTTTTAATTGGCGAAGAAGTTGCAGAATATAACGGAGCATATAAAGCTTCTAAAGGAATGTTAGATGAATTTGGATCGAAAAGAGTTATCGATTCGCCTATTGCAGAGCTAGGTTTTGCAGGAATTGCAATTGGCTCTACTATGGGAGGAAATAGACCTATTGTAGAGTATATGACCTTTAATTTTTCATTAGTTGGTATTGATCAAATTATAAATAATGCTGCTAAAATTCGACAAATGAGTGGTGGTCAATTTAATTGCCCGATAGTATTTCGTGGTCCAACAGCATCTGCAGGTCAATTAGGAGCAACACATTCACAAGCTTTTGAAAATTGGTTTGCAAACACTCCTGGTTTAAAAGTAATTGTACCTTCTACGCCTTACGACGCAAAAGGTTTATTAAAAGCAGCTATCCGAGATGACGATCCGGTTATTTTTATGGAATCCGAACAAATGTATGGTGATAAAGGTGAAGTGCCTGAAAGCGAATATATTCTACCTATTGGTGTAGCAGATATTAAACGAAAAGGAACCGATGTAACCATAGTTTCTTTTGGTAAAATAATTAAAGAAGCATATAAAGCTGCTGAAATTTTAGAAAAAGAAGGGATTTCTTTAGAAATTATTGATTTAAGAACTGTTAGACCTTTAGATCACGACACCATTTTTGAATCGGTTAAAAAAACCAATCGCTTGGTAATACTTGAAGAGGCTTGGCCTTTCGCTAGTGTTTCCTCTGAAATTACCTTTCAAGTGCAAGAAAATGTATTTGATTACCTAGATGCTCCTATTTTAAGATTAACCACCGCCGATGCCCCAGCTCCATATTCTCCTGTATTATTGGAAGAATGGTTGCCTAACGCAAACGATGTAATTAAAGCAGTAAAAAAAGTTTTATACAGAGACTAAAATCTTAATCAATGAAATATTAAGGCACAATTATTGATGATAAAAAATTCTTTTCAGGTAACAACTTGAAAAGATTTTTTATCTTAAAAAAAATATAAAATGGAAAAAATAAAAATAGTGCTTATATGTTTATTTCTTACAACAGTTGCTTTTGCACAAACTAAAGTAAAAGGAATTGTTATTGACGAAATGGATGAACCTGTTGCTTTTGCAAATGTAATTTTTAAAAATTCTATAAAAGGTACAATAACCGATGAAAATGGTAACTTTTACCTAGAATCTAACAAAAGCTATCCTGAATTAGAAATCTCTTTTATGGGTTATGAAACAAAAGTAATCCCAATAAAGCGAAATAATTTTAACCTAAAGATTGTTTTAAAAGAAACGGCAAATTCATTAGACGAAGTAGTAATTTACTCTGGTAAAGTAAAACGAAAAGGAAACCCTGCTATTGCTATTTTAAAAAAAATATGGAAAAACAAACGTCGAAATGGAATTTTTCTATATAAAAATTACGCATTTGATAAATATGAAAAAATAGAATTTGACCTTAATAATATTGACGAAAAGTTCAAAAAGAAAAAAGTATTCAAAGGTATGGAGTTTATTTTTGATAAAGTAGATACTTCTAGCGTTACAGGAAAAACCTATTTACCAATTTTTATTAATGAGTCCATATATAAGGTGTATGGTGAAAACAAACCTACTAAAAAATATAAAGAGGAATTATTAGCAAATAAAAATTCAGGTATGTCTAATAATCAAAATGTTAATGAATACCTAAAACAATTATATCAAGATTATAATGTGTATGATAATTACCTTCGTTTTTTTGACAAAAGTTTTACTTCTCCGTTAGGAAAAACAGGGCCTATCGTTTATAATTATGTATTGTCGGATAGTGCATTTATAGATAACAAATGGTGTTATAATATTGTGTTTTATCCTCGTAGAAAAAACGAACTAACCTTTAAAGGCGATTTTTGGGTTAATGACACCACCTATGCAATCAAAGAAATTCAAATGACTGCAAGCAAAAGTGCAAACATAAATTGGATTAAAGATATTTATATCGAACAAGAATTTGAAGTATTAAATGATTCCGTTTTTCTTTTAAAAAGAGATCATATGATGTCGGATTTTGCCTTAAATAAAAAAGATAAATCTAAAGGAATTTATGGCAGACGAACCACTTTATATAATAATTATGATTTCAAAAAAAGAATGAATGATAAGTATTATGCAAAAAAAATATACCAACATAACAGCAAACTTTTCACTAAATCAGATGATTATTGGAAAGAACATAGAATGGAATCTCTTAATAACGACGAAGCTGGTGTATATAAAATGTTAGACACCCTACAAACAGTAAAAAAGTTTAAACAATTGTATGACTTAACAGCAATTTTAGCTTCTGGATATTGGCAATTTATTAAAGGCTTTGATTATGGTCCGATTTATTCTACCTTTGGAAGTAATGATGTGGAAGGATTTCGTATTCGTGCTGGAGGAAGAACATACTTTAATTATAATGACAAGGCTAGATTAGAAGGCTTTTTAGCATACGGAACAAAAGATAACAAATTCAAATATGGCTTAGCAGGAAGCTGGTTAGTTGACCCAAAAAGTAGATTAATAATTTCGGCAGGTAATCGACGTGATGTAGAACAAACAGGTGTAAGTTTAACTACATCAAATAATGTTTTAGACCGAAGTTTTGCCTCTGCTGCATTCTTTTCAAGAGGAGCAAATTACAAACTAACCAACTTAAACTTATCAAACATAGGTGTGCAATTTGAACCTGTTAAAAATCTAACCTTACGTCTTGGTGCAACATATAAAACTATGGAGTCCGCAGCTCCAAATAAATTTAAAATTGATTATTTAGCAAAAGACGGAACTATAAAATCCTCATTAAAACAAACCGAAGTGGATGCTGTACTAACATTTACTCCTAAGAAAAAAACCGTTGGTTATGGTGTAGAACAAGACATTATAAATAAAGGTCGTTATCCTGTTTTTTACTTAAGTTACACTAAAGGATTAAAAAACACTCTAAATAGCGATTTTGATTTTCAAAAATTACAATTTTACTACAAACAACGTATTCAAGTAGGAGGATTTGGAAAATTAAAATATGTGCTAGAAGTTGGTAAAACTTTTGGCGATGTGCCACTTTCCTTAATGGATGTTGTCCCTGGAAATCAATCACCAATGACTGCTCAACGAACTTTTGACTTATTAGACTACTACGAATTTGTAACCGACAAATACGCCTCAGCTCATATAGAACATAACTTTAACGGAAGACTTTTTTCTAGATTTCCGCTGTTAAGAAAACTTAACTTAAGAGAAGTTGTAGGGGTGCGAGGAGTAGTTGGCACGGTTTCTGATAATAACAGATTAATAAACAGATCTACAATTACATATACTGCTCCCGAACGTTTATATTGGGAATATCATGTAGGAGTAGATAATATTTTTAAACTATTACGAGTGGATTTTGTCTTTAGAGGAAGTCATCGAAATTTGCCAGAAGCGACAAATTTTGCAATAAAAGGAGGAATTAATTTTTATTTCTAATAAAAAATATGTAATTTTATACAGGAAATAGAGGTTTTTTTCTTATTTGATAAATATAAACAATTAAAAAATTAAATTAATTTAAAAAAATGGGAACTAAAATTAAATTATCATTACTTATTTTTATTAGTACATTCTTAGTGCAAGCACAAGAATTGACTAATAATATTTATTTTAAATCTGGTAAAATGACTATTGATAAGTCATCTTACGATGAACTATTTGATATCGCAGATATTATGCAGGCTATACCAGATTACCAATTTATTATTGCAGGACATGTAGATAGTGCTAGTAGTATTGAAAGCGGTATTACTATTTCAAAACAACGTGCTGATGCGGTAAAACGATTCTTAGTAAAAGCCGGAGTAAACCCAAATCAATTAGAAACGATTGGATACGGTGCAACAAAACCGAAATATAACAATGCAACACCTTCTGGAAGGAGTAAAAATAGACGTGTAGAAATTTCTTTAAAAGGAGATGCCGAAGCAATGGAAACAGATATTGACACCGAAATTGCCGATATAGATGCCGATTTTAATATTAAAGAAATTGCCAAAGAATACGGAATACCTTTAAAATTATTAGTCGAATGGAATAATATCCAAGGTAAATTGTCCTTTTTAGAAGGTGAAAATGACCAATTAAACAAAAATATTCATTTTAGATCTGGTAGTTCCATAATTAGAACCTCTTCTAAACCGTTACTAAATAAAATAGCAGATTTTATGCTTAAATATCCTTCAACATCCTTTACAATCGGAGGACATACGGATAGTTTAGGTAGTATAGAATATAACAAACAGGTATCACAAGGCCGTGCTGATGCTGTAAAAGATTTTCTAGTAAAAGCAGGTGTTAATCCTAAGCGTTTAAAAACAGTTGCATTTGGATTTACTAAACCAAAATTTCAAAACAAAAAAACTTGGGGAAAAACACAATTAAACCGTAGAGTTGAAATTATTTTTGATGCTTTAAATGATTATAATGTGAAGAAAGCTGAAAAAATAGAAAAAGCAATGAGTGATGCAGCAGAACTAGAAAAGGCAAAAAACACCTTAAAAATTCCAGGAAAGAAAAAAATCTATCACAAAGTGTTAAGAAAACAAACCTTATATGCAATTTCGCAATTATACGATGTAAACATAAAAGATATTCGCAAATGGAATCACATTAAAGGTAATACCATTTATACTGGTAAACGTCTTGCTATTTTTGTAGATGAAAATAAAAAGTATTAAACCAAAACTTAATATTTAAAAAAATTAACTGTAAGCAGGTTCTTTTAAAAAAACTTTAGTGATACGCTAAGATTAGTATTAGATTTAAAAAACGAAAAATCACTTACTGTAAAAGGTGTTAAAACAAATATAATCTAAAAAGGAAAAAAGGGAACAGTTGTAAAAATTTGCGATTATCAAAGCAATTCAATAAAGAAATTTTATTTTTTCCATATAACACCTGTATTGACGATAAACTTTAGCAACGATTTTATATCCGAAGTCTCGCTAAAACGATATTGTCGTGATATAAATCTGCTACAAAATAGATTAATTATTTTGCATATACAAACAAATGTGATAACTTTTATATCGAATCCTTTTATAATTATTTTTGTGGCTACTCGAAACCTTACTCTACATTAAAATCAAAAATTTGTTTTGTATGTTCTTTGGTTTTTACTTTTTTGATGATGTTTTCAATAACGCCATTTTCATCAATAATAAAAGTAGTACGATGAATACCGTCATATTCTCTACCCATAAATTTTTTCGGACCCCAAACGCCAAAAGCAGTAATTACTTTTTTATTTTCATCTGCTAATAAATCAAAAGGCAATTCGTTTTTAGTTTTAAAATTTAATTGTCTTTTTGGCGAATCAGCACTAACGCCTAAAATATCATATCCTTTATTTTGAAATTCCGTATAATTATCTCGTAAGTTTTTAGCTTCTGTGGTACAACCAGGGGTACTAGCTTTCGGGTAAAAAAATACAACTAGTTTTTCACCTTTAAAATCGCTTAATTTTATTGTTTTTTCATCTTGGTTTATAGCTTCAAAATTAGGAGCTACATCACCTATTTTTAAATGTGTCATTTTATTTATATTTATTTAGTGCTAAAATACTACATTTGTTTCATAAATTTACCAAATGA
>CAMZLT010000027.1 GCA_947311745.1 uncultured Flavobacteriaceae bacterium
TGATTTTTGGCAAAGTCCTAGTTTAGCACTGCATATGTTAGTGCATAGTGTTATGGCAGGAGCAGCAATTTTTGCATTAGTTTCCATCTTTACCGATATAGATAATTGGATCGGATTAGTTAAAACGATTCTTATCGGAACGCTAATCGTAAATTTATTCACCATGATTTTAGAATTAACCATGACACATCCATCACGATCTGCACATCATGTTGTGCAAATGATAACTAAAGGAAGATATAAAAATTTATTTTGGATTGGTGTAGTATTTATAGGAAACGTATTGCCGCTAGTTTTACTTTTTGCAATACCAAGTGTTACTATGTTAATCGTAGCATCTATACTGTCTTTAATTGGTATGTATGCAACCGAAAAAATTTGGATTGAAGCACCACAAAGAATACCGTTAGCTTAATTGTTGCAGAAAAAATAAATAAAATTTAGATAAAAATGAGTCGCAAGAAGTCATAAATCTAAAATCATAAATCTAAAATCATAAAATCAAGAATTATGGGATACAAGAAACCATCTTTTATTGAAAATATAGCAGAAAAAATAGGAATTATTCCTAATCTGCACAAAGAAAAATACCAAGAATTTGATGACGATATGCGTCATTTTTCCGACGAAGAAGTTGCTAAAATGTACGAAAATTTCCCACCACCAGAAAAATGGGATAATTGGGTAGAATACAATCCAAAAGTTTGGCCAAAAAAAGAAAAAACAACCTATCAAATTGTACCTACAACTTGTTTTAATTGTGAGTCTGCTTGTGGTTTAACCGCTTTTATTAATAAAGATACACAAGAGGTTGTAAAATTAGAAGGAAACCCATATCATCCAGGTTCGCGTGGTAGAAACTGTGCAAAAGGTCCTGCAACAATCAATCAAATTACCGATCCTGATAGAATATTGTATCCTTTAAAAAGAAAAGGAAAACGTGGTGATGGCGAATGGGAACGTATTTCTTGGGATGAGGCTTTAGACACTATTGCCGAAAGAATTCGTAAAGCAATTAAAGAAGGCAGACATAATCAAATTGCTTATCATGTTGGTCGTCCAGGACACGAAAAATTTATGAACTGGATTTTACAAGGTTGGGGAATTGACGGACATAATTCACACACTAATATTTGTTCCTCTGGTGCACGATTTGGTTATAATATTTGGTATGGTTATGATAGACCATCTCCAGATCATTCTAATGCAAAATTTATTTTATTAATTTCTGCTCATTTAGAATCTGGACACTATTTTAATCCACATGCACAGCGAATTATCGAAGGTAAAATGAAAGGAGCAAAATTGGCAACAATGGATCCTCGTTTATCAAATACAGCATCTATGTCCGATTATTGGTTACCTACGTATCCTGGAACCGAAGCTGCTGTATTACTAGCAATGGCAAAAATAATTTTAGAAGAAAATTTATATAATCGCGAATATTTAGAAAATTGGACTAACTGGCAAGATTACTTAAAAGCTAAAGGTGTTGCAATCAAATTTGAGAATTATATCTCAGAAATGATTAAAGAATACAAAGATTTTACACCTGAATTTGCCGAAAAAGAATCTGGTGTAAAAGCCGAAACCATACGTGAAATTGCACGATTAATTGGCGAAGCAGGAGAGCGTTTTGCCTCACACAACTGGCGTTCAGCAGGTGCGTCTAATCTTGGAGGTTGGGCAGTTGCTAGATGTTTACATTTCTTAACTGTTTTAACAGGAGCTGTTGGTGCAAAAGGAGGAACATCACCAAATTCTTGGAATAAATTTTCGCCAACACAACCAAATCCTCCAAAACCACAAAAAGTTTGGAACGAATTGCATTTCCCTAAAGAGTATCCTTTAGCATTTTTTGAAATGAGTCAATTATTGCCGCATTTCTTAAAAGAAGGTCGTGGATTTATGGATGTGTATTTCTCTAGAGTATTTAATCCTATTTGGACGTATCCTGATGGATTTACTTGGATGGAAATGTTTATGCGTGAAGATAAATTCGGCTTACACACTGCTTTAACACCAACTTGGAACGAAACCGCATTTTATGCAGACTTTGTATTACCAATGGGATTAGCATCCGAAAGACACGATATAAATTCGTATGCAACACACGGTGGAACTTGGGTAGCTTTCCGTCAACCAGTTTTACGTGAAGCAGCAAGACGAAACGGAAATCCTGTGGAATATACTTATCAAGCAAATCCTGGAGAAGTTTGGGAAGAGGATGAATTTTGGATTGAATTGTCGTGGCGTATCGATCCTGACGGAAGTATGGGGATTAGAAAAACATTCGAATCGCCATATAGACCTGGTAAAAAAATAACCATTGACGAATATTATCAATATATTTTCGAACGTATTGATGGCTTAACAGAAGCTGCACATAAAGATGGTATTACAGGTGATTTCGCAGCTTTAGAATACATGAAAAAATACGGAGCATACGAAATTGAAAAAGGTGAATCGTATAAAATGAATGAAAAACCATTAACCAAAGAGCAATTAGCAGGTTCGGAAGTGGATAAAGATAATGGTGTTATCCGTAAAAACGGAAAGGCTATTGGTGTAATGGTTAATGATAAGGCAGTAGTTGGTTTTCCAACACCATCTCGTAAAAACGAATTCTATTCGCAAACTATGGTAGATTGGAAATGGCCAGAATATGCCATTCCGCAATATATAAAATCGCATATTCATAATGATGTGTTAGATAAATCAAAAGACGAGTACGTTTTAGTACCTACTTTTAGATTACCAACTTTAATACATTCTCGTTCAGGAAATGCAAAATGGTTAGTAGAAATATCTAATCGTAATCCAATTTGGATGCATCCAGATGATGCTAAAAAATGGGGTTTTAAAACGGGTGATTTGGTAAAAATGAATACCGATATTGGTTACTTTATTGATAAAGTTTGGGTTACACAATCTATGAAACCTGGTGTTGTAGCTTGTTCACATCATATTGGTCGTTGGCGAAGACCACAAGATAAAATAGGAAATCGTTGGGCAACCAATACCGTAAATATTGAAAACGATGGTAATGGTGGTTGGAAAATGAATACCATGTCTGGAATCAAACCATTCGAATCTACAGATAAAGATTCTAAACGTATTTTTTGGAAAGATGGCGGTGTACATCAAAATATAACACATGCTGTGCATCCAGATCCAATTAGTGGTATGCATACTTGGCACCAACGTGTGCGTATTGAAAAACCAAAAGCTGGTGAAAATTATGGTGATATTTTTGTAGATACCAATAAATCACACGAAGTGTATAAAGAATGGTTAGCAATGACAAGACCTGCCCCAGGACCAAATGGCGAACGCAGACCTTTATGGTTTAAACGAGCCTTTACTCCTGATAAAACCGAAGGTGGTTGTTATTATATAAAAGAGAATGAAAAAGAAAATTAACCAAATAAAACGCTCAAAAATATGTATTTTTGAGCGTTTTTTAAATATATAAAATGATTTCAGTTTTTAGAATTATTAGCTTTTTAGAAGGAGTTTCTTATTTATTATTATTATTTATTGCGACACCACTTAAATATTTTTACCATAACGATTCATATGTTAAATTACTTGGTATGCCTCATGGTATTTTGTTTATTTTGTACGTGATTTTTGCATTTGTTATAAAGAAAAAATTAAAATGGAATACCAAAATTTTTAGTAAAGTATTGGTTGCTTCTATTTTGCCTCTTGGTACATTTTTTATAGGGAAATATTTAGAATAAAATGAATTTTATAGAATTAGCAGATTTTTTAAATGAAAAAGTAGTAGCGTATAACCAACCAAAATTTATTGAAAGCGATCCAATTCAAATTCCGCATTGTTTTTCTAAAAAAGAGGATATTGAAATTGCAGGTTTTTTAACTGCAACCATTGCTTGGGGAAAGCGACAGATGATTATAAAAAATGCGAATCGTATGATGGAGCTGCTAGACAATTCGCCATATGATTTTATTATACATCATTCCGAAAAGGATTTAGATAGTTTTGATAATTTTGTACACCGAACATTTAATGTAACAGATTTTAAATTTTTTGTAAAATCCCTCCAAAATATTTATAAAAATCACAATGGATTGGAATCGGTTTTTGCTAATAATATAGTTAATGCTGGTACTGCAAATGCTATTCACGAATTTAAAAAAGTATTTTTTGAAATTGAGCATTTACCAAGAACAACCAAACATGTGTCCGATCCGTTAAAAGGTTCGGCAGCAAAAAGGCTTAATATGTATTTGCGATGGATGGTCAGAAACGATACTGCTGGTGTAGATTTTGGTATTTGGAAAACTATTTCGCCAAGTGTTTTGTCTTGTCCGTTAGATGTACATAGCGGAAATGTTGCTAGAAAATTGGGTTTAATTAAACGAAAACAAAACGATGCAAAGACATTACTAGAATTAGATAAAAACCTTAGAATTTTAGATGTAAATGATCCTGTAAAATACGATTTTGCTTTGTTTGGTTTGGGTGTTTTTGAAGGGTTTTAGTGTTTTAGTTTGATTCTATAACTTATCCTCAATTTTTGTTTCTATCCCTTCAACAAAAACTAATGGTTTTACAGCATTATTTACATTAAAATCACCTATTTTGGTTCTGCGTAAGGAAGATAAATGACCTCCAGATTTTACTGCAATTCCAAAATCATTTGCAATAGAACGGATGTATGTTCCTTTGCTGCAAACAATTCTAAAATCTATTTTTGGCAACGTAATATTGGTGATTTCAAATTCGTGTATGGTAACGGTTCGGTGTTTAATTTCGGTAGTTTTTCCTTCCCTAGCAAGTTCGTAAAGTCGTTTTCCGTCTTTTTTTATGGCAGAAAATATTGGTGGTTTTTGTTGAATTTCGCCAATAAATTGTTTGGTGATTTTGTGCAATAATTCTTCTGTTAGGTGTTTGGTAGGAAAAGTTTGGTTAATTTCTGTTTCTAAATCAAAAGAAGGTGTTGTAGCACCTAAAGTAATTGTTCCTGTGTATTCTTTGGTTTGTGCTTGGTATTGGGATATTTTTTTAGTGAATTTACCAGTACAAATTATTAGCAATCCTGTTGCTAACGGATCTAGAGTTCCTGCATGACCAACTTTTATTTTTTTTATATTGAAAGTTTTTCGGATATGCCATCGTAATTTATTTACTACCTGAAAGGAAGTCCAATGTAAAGGCTTGTCTATAAGTAGGACTTTACCTGCTTTAAATTCGTCTAACGTGTACATTAAATACTTAATTTAAAAATGGTAAAGTGGATGATTAATAAAATCACTCCTAAAATAATTCGGTAATAGCCAAATATTTTAAAGCCGTTTTTACTAAGGTAGTCTATAAATGATTTTATGGCAATTAGTGCTACAATAAAGGCGATAATATTTCCGATAATTAAAAAATTTATTTGCTCAGAATTTAATTGAAATCCTGCTTTGTAATAATCGTATAATTTTTTTGCTGTTGCTCCAAACATTGTAGGAACAGCTAAAAAGAACGAAAATTCTGCGGCAGTTTTACGGTTTAATTTTTGCGTCATTCCTCCAATTATGGTTGCACCACTTCTAGATGTTCCTGGTATCATCGCTAGACATTGAAAGAGTCCGATTTTAAAAGCAGTTGCATAGCTAATAGTACTATTTTCGACAGTGTTTTTTTCGTTTTCAATAAACCAATCATCGGTTTTTATTAAGATAAATCCTCCTATAATAAGCATAATAGCAACGGTTATCGGACTTTCTAAAAGCGAATCGATAAGATCGTTTAGTAATAAGCCTAAAACAACAGCAGGAATAAAAGCCACAAATAATTTTAGGTAAAAATCAACAGATTGAAAAAAGCGTTTAAAGTATAAAATTACCACTGCTAAAATTGCTCCTAATTGAATTACAATGGTAAATAATTTGGTAAAATCGTCGTTTGCAATTTTCATAAAAGACGATGCGATAATCATATGACCTGTTGAGGAAACTGGCAAATATTCGGTTAATCCTTCGATGATTGCAAGGATTATTGCGTATAGGTAAGTCATTTTATTGTTTTGGTGATTTTAAAATAGCAAATACTTCAATAGCAAAACCGATAATTATTAAAGTTGGCGCAAGTCTAATTCTTCTGAAATTATAAATTGTTTCGTTAAATTTATTTGGGTCGTCGCTTCCGCCACCAGCCATCAAAATAAAACCGATTGCTATAAAAGCCAAACCAATAAACATAATTTTATAGTTTTCTTTTTTAAAAATAAATTCGCCTTTTGGTGTTGATTTTTTATTTTTCATAATTTTGTTAATAGTAGAGTTCGTCCGTTTTTAGTTTTAAAAATCGTCTGGTTGCAAAATATGTGCTAATCCAAGTAATTATAATTCCTAAAATAAAAATTCCAGCAAATAATAATGCAATTTGTTGTTTGTTATTTGCTATTTTTAAAACGGTGTATTTGTTATCTAAATAATAAATTATTGTACTTAATGCAGCAATAGCTAAGGTAGCACCAAGCATACCTAATTTAATACTGCGATATAAAAATGGTTTGCGAATAAAGCGTTTGGTTGCTCCAACCATTTGCATGGTTTTGATATTAAACCGTTTGGAATATACAGCAAGTCTAAGGTAGCTATTTATTAAAACAAAGGAAATTAAACCAAGTAAACTGCTAAATGCTAAAAGCCAAAAACTGGTTTTTTTTACAAAATTATTAAGATTACTTACCGTTGCTTTACTGTATGATATATCGGTGATGAATTTATTTTTGAGTAGATTTTTTTCAATTTTTCCAATTTTTTTTAGGTCAAAATAATCGGCTTTTAGATATAAATTCACACTATTTTTTAGTGGATTTTCGTCTAATTCTTTCATAAAATCCTCTCCTAATTCTTTTAAATAGGTTTGGTATGCCTTTTCTTTAGAAAGAAACGTTATTTTTTTGGTGTATTCTTTCTTATTTAATGAGGTTTTCAGTTCTTTTATATCTTTTTCTTTTGCGGTATCGTTTAGAAATATTGAAATTTCAAATTCCTCTTTAAAATTATCCGAAATACTTTTAGATTGCAGAACGATTAAGCCTAAAATTCCTAATAAGAATAAAATCAAAGAAATACTAATTACCACCGATAAGGAGGATAATCGTAATCTACGTTTTTGATATTTTTCGAAACTCATTTTTTACTGCTTTAGGTTTTGACTTGCTTGGTGGTTTTTTAGAATTAATTTTTCAACCTCAAAAATAGGTATTTCTATTCAATTTCTTGGCATAATTCAATTAAAACACCATTACTACTTTTTGGGTGCAAAAAAGCGACTAACTTATTATCTGCTCCTCTTTTTGGTTTTTCGTTAAGTAAAATAAATCCTTCGTTTTTTAGTCGTTGCATTTCGCTGGTAATATCGTTTACTGCAAAAGCGATATGATGCACACCTTCGCCTTTTTTTTCTAAAAACTTTGCTATCGGACTCTCTGTTTTGGTTGCCTCTAAAAGTTCTATTTTGTTTGGTCCTACTTTAAAAAATGAAGTTTTTACACCTTCCGATGCTACTTCTTCTATTTTATAATGTTTGGTATTAAAAAGTTTGGCGAATAGTTCGTTGGACTTTTCTAAATTTTTAACAGCAATTCCGATATGTTCTATTTTTCGCATAATTTAACTAAAATTATTTTTCGATTCTTTCCAATGAGCAATTAATTCCTCTAAGGAAAGATTAGAAATATGTTGGTTTTTTTGGCTAATTTTATTTTCTAAATACTGAAAACGATTTATGAATTTTTTATTGGTTTTTTCTAAAGCATTTTCTACATTTATTTTTTTAGAACGAGCAAAATTTATTAACGCAAAAAGCAAATCACCAAATTCTTGTTCGGCTTTTTCGTGATTGTTGTTGTTTATTTCGTGTTTAAATTCGTTTAGTTCTTCGTTTATTTTAGCGTAAAACTGATCGTTATTTTGCCATTCAAACCCAACAGCAGCAGCTTTTTCTTGAATCCTACTTGCTTTTACAAGCGCAGGTAAAGATTTCGGGACACCTTCTAAAATAGATTTTTTCCCTTTACCTTCTTTTAACTTTAGTTTTTCCCAGTTTTGTTTTACTTCCTCTTCGTTTTGTACAGAGACATCGCCGTAAATATGCGGATGGCGATAGATTAATTTTTCAGAAATTGCAGTGCAAACATCCGCAATATCAAAGCGATTATTTTCCGAACCTATTTTGGCATAAAACACAATGTGTAATAGTAAATCACCAAGTTCTTTTTTAATTTCAGTTTCGTTTTTGTCTAAAATAGCATCGCCAAGTTCGTAAGTTTCTTCAATGGTTAAATGTCTAAGCGATTCGTAAGTTTGTTTTTTATCCCAAGGACACTTTTCTCTTAGATCATCCATGATGTCTAAAAGTTTAGAAAAAGCAGCTATTTTTTGTTTTTTAGAATGCATTGTTTAGCCTTGTTATTCCTCTTCTTCTTGCGAAATTTGTTTTTCAATACCTGTAAAATCAAATTTTGCATCTACAAGTTGGTTGTACCATTGCACTACTTTTTTAATGTTTGATGGATATACTCTTTCGGTATCGTAGTTTGGTAAAACTTCGGTAAAAAAATCGGTTAGTTTGTTTTTATTTTCTTTATGGCTTATGGTTTTTGCACCATTTTCTTTTTTGTGAATGTTTAAAAAAACTTGTTTTAATGGCACTTCCTCTTCGTAAGTGTAAACAGCAATATCGTTTAAACTGCTTACATTATGAATATTCATAACAGGAAACTTTTTTTTGTCTTTAAGCGATTCTACAATTAAACCACTTTTACTTTGTGCATTGATTTTAAAGATTCCTGGTTTACCAGAAATTACAATTAGTTTGTCTAATGTCATTTTTATTTATTTTATGTTTGAAAATTGTTAATTTTTCAAATTAGTTTGTATTTATTTTTTAGGAAATTTCATGCGATAATCTACATTTACTTTTCCTTTTGAAATTTTTTCTAGTTTCTTTTTAAGTAATTTTTTCTTTAACGACGATAATTTATCGGTAAATAAAACACCTTCAATATGGTCGTATTCGTGTTGTACAACTCTAGCAGCTAGACCTGTTAAAACTTCGGTATGTTTTTTAAAATTTTCGTCTTGGTATTCAATAGTAATGGTGTCTTTTCGGTTTACATCCTCGCGAATATTAGGAATACTCAAGCAACCTTCGTTAAAAGCCCATTCTTCGCCAGTTTCTTTGGTGATTTTTGCGTTGATAAAAACACGATTAAAATTTCCAAGAAAATTTTGTTCGTCTTTACTTAAATCTTCGTCTTCAGCAAACGGTCTAGTATCTACTAAAAATAAGCGAATTGCTTTATTTATCTGTGGAGCAGCAAGACCAACTCCCATTGCGTTTTGCATGGTTTCACGCATATTTGCAATCAGTTTATCTAAATCAGGATAATCTGCATCAATTTCGATACATTTTTTTCTTAAAACAGTGTCGCCATAGGCAACTATTGGTAATATCATACTGTTAATTTTTCAATTTTTAATTATATTTTTTACACTTAAAGTGGAATATTTCATCTACCACTCAAAAATGTTTGCAAAATTATCGTTGCACTAATTTGGTCAACTAATGCTTTGTTTTGCCGTTTTTTTTTAGATAAACCACTATCAATCATAGTTTGAAATGCCATTTTTGATGTAAATCGTTCATCTACACGTTGTATTGGTATGTTTATTTTTTCTTTTAATTTTTCAATAAAAGGCAAAATTAAGGCTTCACTTTGCGATACTTGGTTGTTCATTTGCTTTGGTTCGCCAATTATAAACAATTCTACAACTTCTTTTTTTGTATAATCTTGTAAAAACGGTATTAAATTTTTAGTTTCTACAGTGGTAAGACCAGAAGCAATGATTTGTAAATCATCAGTTACAGCAATTCCTGTTCTTTTTTTTCCGTAATCCATCGCAAGGATTTTTGCCATTTAATTTTTTTTAAAATTTTGACAAAATTACTATTTTTATACATTACTTTTGCTTTTTTTAGTAGTTTTAAGGAAAATTTTAGATTTCTTTATTACTACTAGCTTAAAACAAAGTGAAATGTTTTCCTATTTAATAGAAAAAAACATATAAATAAATGACAGAATTACAGCAAATAATAGAATTAGCTTGGAACGATAGAACGCTTTTAAAAGATACAGTTACAACCGATGCAATCCGAAAAGTAATTGCTTTGTTGGATCAAGGTACTTTGCGTGTTGCCGAACCAAAAGGAACGGAATGGCAAGTAAACGAATGGGTAAAAAAAGCAGTTGTACTGTATTTTCCTATTCAGAAAATGGAAACTTTAGAAGCAGGTATTTTTGAGTACCATGATAAAATTCCGTTAAAGAAAAATTATAAAGAAAAAGGGATTCGTGTTGTACCACATGCTGTTGCACGATATGGTTCGTATATTTCAAAAGGTGTAATTTTAATGCCAAGTTATGTAAATATTGGTGCTTATGTCGATGCAGGAACTATGGTAGATACTTGGGCAACAGTTGGCTCTTGTGCACAAATTGGTAAAAATGTACATTTAAGTGGTGGTGTTGGTATTGGTGGTGTTTTAGAGCCATTACAAGCTGCACCAGTTATTATTGAGGATGATTGCTTTATTGGTAGTCGTTGTATTGTTGTAGAAGGCGTTCGTGTAAAGAAAGAAGCCGTTTTAGGTGCTAATGTTGTTTTAACAATGAGTACTAAAATTATAGATGTTACAGGAGACGAACCTATTATATATAAAGGGGTAGTGCCAGAACGTTCCGTAGTAATTCCAGGTAGTTATCCAAAAAAATTTGCAGCAGGAACATACAACGTACCTTGTGCTTTAATCATTGGTAAACGAAAGGAAAGCACTAATAAAAAAACATCGTTAAACGATGCTTTACGTGAAAATGAGGTAGCAGTTTAAGATTTTTAGTTGTTACAAGTTATTTTTTTATTCCTTGTGAGGTGTATGTTGTTTTGTTCTTTTTAACAGAATCTCGAATTTTTCTATTGATTAACTTCATTTCGGGCTTAATATAGCCTCTTGTGTGATAAAGATGTAGGCAAAATGCTGAATATCTAATTTGTTTAGATTTAATTCCTGAGTTATAAAGACGTTCTCCCAATTCTCTATCTTCTCCTCCATATTGCATTCTTTCATCAAAGCCATTTACTCTTAATATGTCTTGCTTCCACCCAGATGAGTTATGTCCATTCCAAGAAGCTTTTGTTGGAGTTAGTAGATTTAAAAATTTTGCAAATTTTTTATTTTTAATAAGTTTTAAATTTTTTATAGAAAAAGGTTTAAGTCCCTTTTTTATTAACCAATTTAAATTAAAGCAGGTTTGTTCAATAATATTATTATTTTTTATTTGCGATGATACTTTTTCTGATAGTTTAAAATATCCACCAGATAGGAAAAAGTCTTTTTCACGAAAATTAATATGAGTTTGTACGAAGTCATTTCTAGCAATACAATCTCCATCTGTAAAAATTAAATAATTTGTTGTTGAAGCTAATATTGCTTTATTTAAAATAATTGTTTTTCTAAATCCATTATCAATATGCCAAACATGAATGATTTTTAAAGAACTTTTTAGAATAAATGAATTAATTAATTTTCTTGTATCTTCCGTAGATCCATCATCAGCTATTATAATTTCAAAATCTTTAAATGTTTGCTGTTCATAACTTAAAAGAACTTTTTTTAAGTAATTTTCTGAATTATATGTGCTGATTATAATGGAAACAGAAGGCATAATTAATTTTTTAACAATTGCAATATTAATTATTTTTTGTTTATTTTATGCTTATTTTTAAAATTAGATTTTTTTTTTTTGAAAAAGCTTTTACAAATATTATTAAAAAAGTATATTTTGTTGTTTATTTGTATAACTTAAATAATTTAATTTTGACAATCCATTATTATAATTAATAATTGGTGTTCTGATGTGAAAAATCATGGAAAAACTTACAGTAATAATTCCAACATATAACGAATCTCATAATATAGAGGCTGTTTTAAAATCTGTTGATTTTGCAGATGAAATAATGGTAATAGATTCATTTAGTAATGATGATACTATAGAGAAGGCAAAAAAGTATACTAATTTTATTATTCAAAGAAAGTATGATTATTCGGCTTCGCAGAAAAACTGGGCAATACCGCAAGCTACATATAATTGGATTTTGTTAGTAGATGCAGACGAGAGAGTTACACAAGAATTAAAAGAGGAAATAATTTCGTTATTAAAATCACCAAAAATAAATGAATATGCAGGATATTGGATATATCGTAAAAATTATTTTATGGGTAAAGAAATTAAGCATGGTGGATTTAGACGTGATCGTGTAATTAGATTATTTAAAAGAGATGTTTGTAAATACGAAGATAAACAAGTTCATGAAGAAATTGAAACCAAAGGTAAAGTAGGTGTTTTAAAAAATAAGTTAACGCATAATACTTATATTTCTTTTGACTTTCATATAGAAAAATTAAATCGCTATGCTTGGTATCAAGCAAACGATTATAATAAAAACACAGGAGTTTTAACACCATTTCATTTTGTTGTAAAACCTGTTTGGCGATTTTTTAAGCACTATATTATACAAGGAGGATTTCGAGATGGCTTTGTAGGTTTAACTTTGGCTTTTTTTCAATATTACGCTGTATTTACTAGGTATGTAAAAATTTGGTTATTACGTAAAAATATAAAATAATGAATAGCCAAAAAAACATACAAATAGATGCCGTTTTTACTTGGGTTGATGGTAACGATCAAAAGCATATTGATAAAATGATGCCTTTTTTAGCAGGAAATAATTCTTGGAAAAATAAAAAATTTAAAACCCGTTTTCAGCAAGTTAATGAAATTGAATATTCAGTTCGTTCTATTATAAAATTTGCTTCGTTTATTAAAAATATTTATATTGTAACGGATAACCAAACACCTTCGTTTTTAAAAGAATATAATGAGACTAAAAGTGAAAATGAACCTGAAATTAAGATAATAGATCATTCGGTTATTTTTAGAGATTGTTTAGATGTTTTACCTGTTTTTAACAGTATGTCTATTGAAACAATGATTTATAAAATCCCTGATTTATCTGAACATTTTGTGTATTTTAATGATGATTTTATTCTTTTTAATCCAATCAAACCAAGTGATTTTTTTATAGATGGTTTGCCTGTAATTCGTGGTAGATGGTCTAAGTTTGACATAAATATCATGTATAAAAGTATACATAACCGTTTTTTAATTTTTCAAGGAAAAAAATCTAAAAAATCAATGTATGGTTATAAAAGAGCACAGCAAATATCTGCAAATATAGTAGGGTTTACAGATAAATATTTTAGAATGCATCACACACCAACAGCTTTAAAAAAATCTACATTAGAGCTTTTTTTTGCTGAAAATAAAAATGTAATGCTTCAAAATATTCAATATAAATTTAGAAACTCTAAGCAGTTTATCTTACAGACTTTAGCAAATCATTTAGAAATAAAACATAAAAATGCAATCTTAAAAAATGATTTTCAATTACTTTTTATACGTTCGTTTAAAAAACCATTATTTTGGTATAAAATATTGTTGGGCTTTAAGAGTAAACAAAAAAGTATTATTTTTTTATGTGTACAAAGTTTAGATAATGCAAAAAAGGAAAAAATAAATTTTATAATTTCATGGTTAAATAATCGGTTTGCATAAGATATGGAAATGAAAAAAAAAAATTGGTTTTATTTATTTTGATGAAATCCATCATATACATCACTTCTTAGGGAGTTTCATTGAATTGTATAAAAATAAAAATTTAGATGTTCAAATTATTACCTATAAAGACGGAAATCATGAATATTTATTTAAGTTATTAAAAATCTTTGATATTCCTTTAGATGTTGTTGTATTAGCTCCTACTTATAAATACAGAGAAATTTTAAATAAGCTACGAAAAAGAAAAAGACCAAGTATTCATTTTTTGTTTAAGAAAAATAGAAAATTTTTATCAAAATATCATATTTTAGTTTATAATACAGCAAGGCAGAGTTATATGGTTAAATATAGAGGTAAAAAAAACTATCCAAAATTAGTTTTTTTGGATCATGGATCAGGTGATAGAAATTATATTTATAATGAAAAGATTTTAGATTTTGATTTGATTTGTTTAGCTGGAAATAAGGTTTTGGATATGTGTCGAAGTAGTGCTGATTTTTCAAAAACTAATATACAGGTTTGTGGTTATCAAAAATTTGAAACTGTAAAATTTGAAAATAAAAATATAGAAATTTTCAAGAATAATAAACCAACTATTTTATATAATCCTCATTTTCTGAAAGGCATAAGTTCTTATTATAAAAAAGGAAAAGAAGTTTTAGATTTTTTTTATGAAAATGATAATTATAACTTAATATTTGCACCTCATATTATTTTATTCAATAGAAAAGAGCATCTTAAAAGAGAAGAATTCAATAAAAAATACAATAAAAAAAATAATATTCATATTGATTTGGGAAGTGTAAATTCTGTAAATATGCAATATGTATTACTTGCCGATGTTTATTTAGGAGATGTTTCTAGTCAAGTATATGAATTTTTAATAAAACCACGACCTTGTATTTTTGTTAATTCGCATAACGTGGATTGGGAAAACGACAAGCATTATGCTAATTGGAAATTGGGTAAAGTTATAAATGATATTTCAGAATTAGACAATTTGTTAAAAACAAAGGATGTTTGGTCTAAGGATTACATCCAAAAACAAAAAGAAATATTTTATTATACTTTTGGAGATCAATCTATCTCTGCGTCAAAAAAAATAGCTGATGAAATAATTAAATTATTTGATTAAGATGGTAACGTATGAAACAGAAAAACACCTTATTAATGGTAAAACCATCCTCTATCCAACAGATACCGTTTATGGTATCGGTTGCGATGCAACAAATGAAAAAGCAGTATCGAAAATATATAAAATTAAAAAACGTGAGGAGTCTAAAAGTTTAATCATACTAGTTAATTCTTTTGAAATGTTGCAAAAGTATGTGGAACAAATTCCTGAAAAAATAAAAGAATATTTAAAAAATTCCACAAAACCAACAACCGTAATTTATAGTAATCCAAAAAATCTTGCAAAAAACCTTGTAGCAAAAGATAATACAATTGCAATACGAATAGTAACCAAAGGTTTTGTGTATGATTTACTTAACGAATTTAAAAAACCCA
>CAMZLT010000028.1 GCA_947311745.1 uncultured Flavobacteriaceae bacterium
AATTACCTGCTCGTGATGTAGATAAAGATTTCTTAATGCCTGTTGAGGATGTATTCTCTATTACAGGTCGTGGTACAGTTGCTACTGGTCGTATTGAAACAGGTGTTGCTAATACTGGTGATTCTGTAGATATTATTGGTATGGGAGCTGATAAATTAACTTCTACAATTACAGGGGTTGAAATGTTCCGTAAAATATTAGATAGAGGTGAAGCTGGTGATAATGTTGGTATCTTGTTAAGAGGTATTGAAAAATCAGCAATGAAAAGAGGAATGGTAATCTGTAAACCAGGTTCTGTTACACCTCACGATAAATTTAAAGCAGAGGTATATATTCTTAAAAAAGAGGAAGGTGGACGTCATACTCCATTCCATAATAACTATAGACCTCAGTTTTATGTACGTACTACAGATGTAACAGGTACAATTAACTTGCCTGATGGTGTAGAAATGGTGATGCCAGGTGATAACTTAACTATTACAGTTGATTTACACCAACCAATTGCAATGAATGTTGGTTTACGTTTTGCAATCCGTGAAGGAGGTAGAACTGTAGGTGCAGGACAAGTTACAGAAATACTTTAATTTTAAAGTAAATTAAATATAAAAAAGGTGTCCACCAATTTGGTGGATACCTTGGTTTATACGGGTGTAGCTCAGTTGGTAGAGCACTGGTCTCCAACACCAGGTGTCGGGAGTTCGAGCCTCTCCGCCCGTGCTTAATGCAGTTTTATTAGAATTAGTAAAACATTGTAAACGTAAAGTTTAAAAAAATAGTATAAATAATATGGGAATTGTAAATTACATTAAAGAATCTTATAGAGAATTAACAAATGAAGTTACTTGGATTTCTTTAGAAGAAGCACAAAAGCAAACAGTTTTAGTAATTGTATTTACTATAATATTTTCTTTAGCTGTATTTATTACAGATAAGTTTTTTCAAACTTTGTTAGATAAAATATTTCATTTTTTTAGTTAATTAAGTTGATTATGTCTGAGGAAGTAAAAAAATGGTATGTTGTTAGAGCTATTGGGGGTAAAGAAAATAAGGTTAAATCTTATATTGAAAACGAAATAGCACGTTTAGGTTTGTCTGATTTTGTAGAAGAAATTTTAGTGCCTACTGAAAAAGTAATACAAATAAGAAAAGGAAAAAAATATAATATTGAAAAAGTTTATTTTCCAGGTTATATTATGGTTAAAGCAAACTTAAGTGGTGAAGTTCCTCATGTTATTAAATCCATAACAGGTGTTATTGGTTTTTTAGGAGAAACAAAAGGAGGAGATCCAGTTCCCTTAAGAAAAACGGAGGTTAATAGAATGCTTGGAAAAGTTGATGAATTGGCAGTTCGTAACGAAAATATTGTAATTCCTTTTGTATTAGGAGAAACAATTAAAGTTATAGATGGTCCTTTTAACGGTTTTGAAGGAACAGTTGAAAATGTAAATGAAGAAAAACGTAAACTTGAAGTGATGGTGAAAATTTTTGGAAGAAAAACACCTTTAGAATTGAGTTATACGCAAGTTAATAAAATATCATAAATGTTACATGATTAGTATGTTCTTAGCTTCCAATTAAGAATATTCAAATTTAAACTATTTAAAAATGGCAAAAGAAGTAAGTAAAGTTGTAAAACTACAAGTTCGAGGAGGTGCTGCAAATCCATCACCACCTGTAGGACCTGCTCTTGGAGCCGCTGGTGTTAATATCATGGAGTTCTGTAAGCAATTTAATGCTAGAACACAAGATAAGCAAGGTAAAGTATTACCTGTTGCAATTACCGTTTATACAGATAAATCATTTGATTTTGTTGTAAAAACACCTCCAGCAGCAGTACAATTGTTAGAAGCAGCTAAAATTAAAAAAGGTTCAGGAGAACCAAATAGAAAAAAAGTAGCAAGTGTTACTTGGGATCAAATTAAAGCAATTGCAGAGGATAAAATGGCAGATTTAAATGCTTTTCAAATTGAATCCGCAATGTTAATGATTGCTGGTACAGCACGATCTATGGGTTTAACTGTAAAAGGAGAAGCTCCTGTTAAAAAATAATAGAAATGGCAATAACTAAAAAACAAAAAGAGGTTAGAGCAAAGGTTGATGTGAATAAACAATATTCATTAGCCGACGCTTCTAGTTTAGTAAAAGAAATTTCTAATGTGAATTTTGACCCTTCAGTTGATTTAGCAATACGTTTAGGAGTTGATCCTCGTAAAGCAGATCAAATGGTACGTGGTGTAGTTACATTACCACACGGAACAGGTAAAGATATAAAAGTATTAGCATTAGTAACTCCAGATAAAGAAGCAGATGCAAAAGAAGCAGGTGCAGATTATGTTGGATTAGATGAATACCTTCAAAAAATAAAAGGAGGATGGACAGATGTAGACGTTATTGTAACTATGCCAAGTATTATGGGAAAATTAGGTCCTTTAGGTCGTATTTTAGGACCAAGAGGTTTAATGCCAAACCCTAAAACTGGTACCGTTACTATGGATGTTGCAAAAGCTGTTGCTGCTGTAAAAGCTGGTAAAATTGATTTTAAAGTTGATAAAACTGGTATAATTCACGCTGCAGTTGGAAAAGCATCTTTTGACGCTAAGAAAATTGAAGAAAATGCAAACGAATTATTGCAAACAATAATTAAATTAAAACCAACTACTGCTAAAGGAACTTATGTGAAAAGCGTTTTTATGTCAAGCACAATGAGTCCAAGTATAGAAATTGATATTAAATCAGTTTAAGCAGGTTAAAATCATGTAATTATGACTAGAGAAGAGAAATCAATAGTAATAGACAATTTAACAAGCCAATTAACTGAAAATAATATTATTTATTTAGCAGATATTTCTGGATTAGATGCATTAACTACATCTAATTTAAGAAGAGCTTGTTTTAAGGCTAATGTAAAATTAGCTGTAGTGAAAAATACTTTGCTTGAAAAAGCAATGGAAAGATCCGATAAAGATTTTGGTGATTTGCCAACTACTTTAAAAGGTAATACTTCTATTATGATTGCCGAAGTAGGAAATGCTCCTGCTAAAGTAATTAAAGAATTTAGAAAAAAATCTAAAAAACCAGTACTTAAGGGTGCATTTGTTGAAGAAGCAATTTATATTGGCGACGATCAATTAGACGCATTAGTTAGTATCAAATCTAAAGAAGAATTGGTTGGTGATATTATCACTTTATTACAATCTCCTGCTAAGAATGTTATTTCAGCATTACAATCAGGTGGTAATAAATTATCTGGTATTATCAAAACTTTATCCGAAAAATAGTACACACACAATAAACTAAATTATAAAAAATTAAAAATTATTAAAATGGCAGAATTAAAAGATTTCGCAGAACAATTAGTTAACTTAACAGTAAAAGAAGTAAACGAATTAGCTACAATATTAAAAGATGAATATGGTATTGAGCCAGCAGCAGCTGCAGTAGCAGTAGCAGGACCTGCAGGTGGAGGAGCTGATGCAGCAGAAGAAAAATCAGAATTTGATGTAATCTTAAAAGCAGCAGGTGGTTCTAAATTAGCAGTTGTTAAATTAGTTAAAGAATTAACTGGTTTAGGATTAAAAGAAGCTAAAGGTATCGTAGATAGTGCACCAGCACCAATTAAAGAAGGTGTA
>CAMZLT010000029.1 GCA_947311745.1 uncultured Flavobacteriaceae bacterium
GAAACCTTTGCTCTTAATAATATTGAAACCGATATGCCAGTTATTTTTGATAGATATTATTCCGATAAAGAAAAATGTACGTGTACATCTTGCGGTGCTTATATGGAAAAACCGAAATTAATGTAACAATTAGGTTAATGTAGCAATGTAGTTAATGTAGCAATGGTGTTAATGTAGTAATGCAGTTAATGTAGCAATGTAGCGATGGGGGTAATGTAGTAATTGCTTACTCTTTCATCATATTTTCATAAAAATAATCGCAAAAATCTTGCATGGTTGCAGCCATTTTTTCATCTCCTGTAGCAGTTAAATAGGATTGTTGCATGGAAATTAGTGTTTGATGAAAAAATTGTTTCATTTCGTTTACAGGCATTTCTTTTGTCCATAAATTAATTCTGAAAGTATCTTTATTAGCACTATCCCAAACGGATAATAAAATGGATTCTGCTTCCATATTATTGATATTGCCATCCTCGGCACTCCAAAGAATTTTTTCAGGAACTTTATTTTCGTCTAGGCCTACTTTTATGTTTATTTCGGATTTATGTGCAATTGCCATATTTTGTATTTTTTTAATGTGTTTTAAATTTTTTTCAAAAGTAACTAAAAATTAAACAAAATAAGCAAAACCATAAAAGCTTTTATATCTTTGTAGTATGAATAAATTAAAAATCATTAATGATCCTATTTATGGATTTATCCGAATCCCAAGCGAATTGATATATGATATTATTGAACATCGTTACTTTCAACGTTTGCGAAGGGTTTCACAAATGGGATTGTCATATATGGTTTACCCTGGAGCACATCATACTAGATTTCAACACGCAATTGGCTGTATGTATTTAATGCAAAATGCTATTCAGGTTTTAACTTTTAAAGGTGTTAAAATTACCGAAGCAGAAAAAGAAGCTTTATATATTGCAATTTTATTACACGATATTGGGCACGGAGCATTTTCTCATTCTCTAGAGCACAGTATTGTAAATGAAATTTCACATGAGGAAATATCTTTAAAATTTATGGAAGTATTAAATGCGGAATTTAACGGAGCTTTAGAACTTGCCATAGCCGTTTTTAAAGGGAAACATCCTAAAAAATTTTTAAACCAATTAATTTCTAGTCAATTAGATATTGATAGATTAGATTATTTAAAACGAGATAGTTTTTATACAGGAGTTGCTGAAGGAAATGTAAATTCCGAAAGACTTATAACGATGCTAGATGTGGTGGATAATAATCTAGTTGTAGAGGAAAAAGGAATTTATTCGGCAGAGAAGTTTATCATTGCAAGACGTTTGATGTATTGGCAAGTGTATTTGCATAAAACCAGTATGGTTGCAGAAGCCATTTTGGTTAAAATATTACAAAGAGCAAAAGATTTAGTTGCAAAAGGTGAAGTAGTTTCTGCGTCAAAAACCTTATCGTATTTTTTAAAAACACCAATTACAAAAGCATCTTTTACGAAAAAAGTTTTAGATAAATTTTCTCAATTAGATGATTTTGATGTGATTATGGCAGTAAAAGAATGGCAATACCATAACGATGCTGTTTTGTCTAATTTAAGTAAAATGATAATTCAACGTAATTTACCAAAGGTGCGAATGGGACACAAACCAATAGAAAAAGATTTTGAAGATAGTTATTACGTAAAATTAATGGAAAAACACCAAATTAAAAAGGAAGAATTGTCTTATTTTATCTTTACGGGAAGTGTGAAAAATCACGCGTATTCACAAGAGAACTCGCCAATATTGATTAAATATAAAAACGGAAAAATAAAAGATTTAGTAGAGGCTTCCGATCATTTGAATCTTTTAGCATTGACAAAACCTGTAGTAAAGTATTTTATGGCATCCCCGAAAGGATAAAATAAGAAAATGAATACCTAAAAAAGATACTCATTCTATGTTTGAGAGAACTCTATTTTAATACAATAATTAAAATGAGTATTTAAAAAGAAACGCTATTTGCTACTTTTAGCTAATTTTTTTGCTTCTTTCTTTTCTTTCATAATTTCTTTAATGTTTCCAAACAACCAATAAGGAACAATAAAAGTTAAGGCAAATATTAAAAGCCAAAATCCCATTGAAAAAATTGCCATAAAAACAAGAAAACCTAAAAACTGATTAAATTCCATAATGTTATATTATTTTGATGTTACAAAAATAGTATTATTTTTTAATTTGAATACGAATAATCTACTATTTTTTTTACAATTAAATTAACTAAAGATAATATAGTGTTTTAAAAAAATCATTTCGTATTTTTGTAGTAAATATAATACATAATAAAATGGAATACAGAATAGAGAAAGATACCATGGGAACGGTTAAAGTTCCTGCGGATAAATATTGGGGAGCTCAAACCGAAAGATCTAGAAATAACTTTAAAATTGGTCCAACTGCTTCTATGCCTCTAGAAATTGTATATGGGTTTGCATATTTAAAAAAAGCGGCAGCATATACAAATGCAGAATTAGGCGTTTTATCCGTTGAAAAAAGAGATTTAATTGCACAAGTTTGCGATGAAATTTTAGCAGGAAAATTAGACGATCAATTTCCGTTGGTTATTTGGCAAACGGGTTCTGGTACACAAAGTAATATGAATGTAAATGAAGTTATTGCAAATCGTGCTCAAGAAATTTCAGGTAGAAAAATAGGTGTTGATGAAAAAATTATTCAGCCAAATGATGATGTAAATAAATCACAATCCTCAAACGATACTTTTCCTACAGGAATGCATATTGCAGCATATAAAATGATCGTAGATGTTACTATTCCGAATATTCAAAAATTACGTGATACTTTTGATAAAAAAGCAAAAGAGTTTGCAAACGTAGTTAAAATTGGTCGTACGCATCTAATGGATGCAACACCTTTAACTGTTGGGCAAGAATTTTCAGGCTATGTTTCGCAATTAGATCACGGATTAAACGCTTTAAAAAATACTTTAGCTCATTTGGCAGAATTAGCTCTTGGTGGAACTGCTGTTGGTACAGGGTTAAACACGCCAAAAGGATACGATGTTTTAGTAGCAAAATATATTGCCAAATTTACAGGTTATCCGTTTGTAACTGCTCAAAATAAATTTGAAGCACTAGCGGCTCATGATGCAATTGTTGAATCGCATGCAGCATTAAAACAATTAGCGGTTTCGTTAAATAAAATTGCACATGATATTCGTATGTTAGCATCAGGACCAAGAAGTGGAATAGGAGAGTTAATACTTCCAGCAAATGAACCAGGTTCGTCTATAATGCCAGGGAAAGTAAACCCAACACAAGCCGAAGCTTTAACTATGGTTTGTGCGCAAGTTATAGGTAACGATATGGCAATTTCAGTAGGAGGGATGCAAGGACATTTTGAATTGAATGTATTTAAGCCGATGATGGCAGCAAATATTTTGCAATCTGCTAGATTGTTAGGTGAAGCGTGTTTGTCTTTTAACGATCATGCGGCAGAAGGAATTGAAGTAAATCAAAAGAAAATAACCGAATTGTTAAATAATTCTTTAATGCTTGTAACTGCTTTAAATACCAAAATAGGATATTATAAAGCTGCAGAAATAGCAAATACGGCACATAAAAATGGTACTACTTTAAAAGAGGAAGCTATTAATTTAGGCTATGTAACTGAACAAGAATACGATCAATGGGTTAAGCCAGAAAACATGGTTGGAAGCATGTAGGTAGTTATGAGTTATGAGTTGTGAATTATGAGTTGTGAGTTATGAATTATGAATTATGAGTTGAATTTTAATTAAATGATAAATGTGTTTATTCTTTGTAAAATAATGAAATGTAAAATAATAGTAAATTTATGTGTAATAGTTTTAATAAAAAATTTATAGACGAAGCAGCAAAAAATATGAACGAAAATAATATAGAAAAAGTACCAAGCACAAAAAATCATCAATACTTTATGCAAGAAGCCGTTAATGAGGCTGTTAAAGGGATGACGGCAAACGAAGGAGGCCCTTTTGGTTGCGTTATCGTAAAAGATGGAAAAATAGTTGGTAGAGGAAATAATAAAGTAACTTCTACTAATGATCCTACTGCTCATGCAGAAGTTACAGCAATACGAAATGCTTGTAAAAATTTAAACTCTTTTCAATTAGAGGATTGTATTATTTATACAAGCTGCGAACCTTGTCCGATGTGTTTGGGTGCAATTTATTGGGCAAGACCTAATAAAGTATACTACGGAAGTAATCAAGAGGATGCTGCAAATATAGGTTTTGACGACCAGTTTATTTATGATGAAATTAATTTAGGATACGATAAAAGAGCAATTCCTTTTGAACAATGCGAAAGAGAAACCGCTTTGCAACCATTTAAAATGTGGCAAAGTAAAAGCGATAAAACCGAGTACTAAACATACGAAATACGTTTTTTAAACAAAACAGGATAATTTCATTGTAAACCAATAAATTATCCTGTTTTTATTTTGCTCAATTCTAAAATAATAACTAATTTTGCAAACCTTTTTACGAGTACAGATATGAAAAAGGGTTTAAAAAGAATATTATTTATAACTATCTTTTATTAATAATTTCGTTAAATATCTGGTTAATAATAAAATACAAATTTATAGTCACATGACTAAAACAGAAGAAAAAATTGAATTTTACATCGCTGAGATGGAAAAATTAGGAGTAAATTTTCAAAAAGATTTATTCACAAAAGTAGTAAAAGGTTTAGGACCTTCCATTTTTAAGAAAGATGCCGAAGTAGTATCTTGTTCAGATAAAGATGAAATCCTAACGGTTAAGAAAAATTTCTTAATTAAAAAACACGGTTTAGAAGACTCAGAAAAATTAGATGCAGCAATTACTGCTGTGTGTGAAAAAATGGGGAAATCTAATAAAAATAAATATCGTGCAATTTTTTATTATATCTTAACAGAAGATTTAGATTTAGCTGCAAATTACGATGTAGCTTCTAAAAAAGAAGTTAAGAAAGAAGTAAAAGAAACAGCAGCAGTAAAGGAAGACGTTGCAGTAGAAACTAAAGAAGAGAAAGTTGTAGTTGAAGAAACTCCAAAAGTTGATCCAGCACAATTTTTAGCAGATTTTGATTGGCACAAATACGAAGAAGGTATCGAAGAAGTTGATCAAGAAAAAATTGATGCTTTTAATAAAGCTTTAGAAGATATTAAAGGTTTTGTAGAAGAACGTCAATTAATCGAAGGTACTGTAATGCGTCTTACCGATCGTGAAGCAATTATTGATATCAATTCTAAATCAGAAGGTGTTATTTCACTAAATGAATTTAGATATAATCCACATTTATCAGTAGGTGATAAAGTTGAGGTGTTAGTTGATAAATTAGAAGATAACACAGGTCAATTGGTATTATCTCACCGTAAAGCAAGAGTAATTAAAGCTTGGGAAAGAGTAAATAAAGCTCATGAAACTGGCGAAATAGTTACTGGACATGTTAAATGTAGAACTAAAGGAGGAATGATTGTTGATGTATTTGGTTTAGAAGCATTCTTGCCAGGTTCGCAAATTGATGTTAAGCCAATTAGAGATTACGATCAATACGTAGATAAAAATATGGAATTCAAAGTGGTTAAAATTAACCATGAGTTCAAAAATGTAGTAGTTTCGCATAAAGCACTTATCGAAGCAGATATTGCATTACAAAAGAAAGAAATTATTGGTCAATTAGAAAAAGGACAAGTATTAGAAGGTGTGGTTAAAAACATTACTTCTTACGGTGTATTTGTTGATTTAGGAGGTGTTGACGGATTAGTTCATATTACCGATTTATCTTGGAGTAGAATTAACCACCCTAATGAAGTTGTAGAGTTAGACCAAGTTTTAAATGTAGTTATTTTAGACTTTGATGAAGATAAAACAAGAATTCAATTAGGTTTAAAACAATTAACAAAACATCCTTGGGAAGCTTTAGACGATACTTTAAAAGTTGGCGATAAAATCGAAGGAGATATCACAATCATTGCAGATTACGGTGCGTTTATTGAAGTTGCTCCAGGTGTAGAAGGTTTGATTCACGTTTCTGAAATGTCTTGGTCAACACATTTACGTTCTGCTCAAGATTTTGTAAAAGTTGGTGATAAAGTAGAGGCTCAAATTCTTTCTTTAGATAGAGAAGATAGAAAAATGTCTTTAGGTATCAAACAATTACATCCAGATCCTTGGACAGATATTACTAAAAAATACCCTGTTGGTTCTAAACACATTGGTACAGTAAGAAATTACACTAACTTTGGTGTATTTGTAGAGTTGGAAGAAGGTATCGACGGATTAGTATATATCTCAGATTTATCTTGGACTAAAAAAATCAAACATCCATCAGAATTCTTGAAAGTAGGAGATAAGTTAGATGTAGTTGTTTTAGAATTGAACCCAGAGGATAGAAAATTAAACTTAGGTCATAAGCAAACACAAGAGAATCCTTGGGATGCAGTAGAAGGTAAATATACTATTGATAGTGTACATACAGGAACTGTAAAAGAGAAAAATGACAAAGGTGCAATTGTTTCTTTTGAAGATAATGTAGAAGGTTTTGTGCCATCTCGTCATATGGAAAAAGAAGATGGTTCTAAAATTGTAAAAGGAGATACAACAGAATTTAAAGTATTGGAATTTAATAAAGAATACCGTAGATTAGTTGTTTCGCATACTGCAATCTTTAGAGAGCAAGAGCAAAAGAATATCAAAGCTGCTAAGAAAAAGCAAGATGATGCTGAAAAAACCACTATTGGTGAAGCAAATTCTGCTTTAGCAGATTTAAAGAAAAAAATGGAGTCAGGAAAATAATTTTCTAATTACATTTTGCAAAAAAAAAGAGAGATTATCAGAAATGATAATCTCTTTTTTATTATATATAGTTGGTCGGATTCAAAAAATACGTAATTTTGGAGAAAATTTTAATACATGTCTGAAATTTCAAAAAAAGATGCCTTACAAATTGCAAAATGGTTGTTAATAGGATGTAGCTTAGTAGCGATAATGGTTTTGGTTGGAGGTATTACGCGTTTGACACATTCAGGGTTGTCTATGGTAACTTGGAAGCCTGTAACAGGAGTGATCCCTCCTTTAAACGAAACGGAATGGCAAACAGAATTTACGAAATACCAAACCTCGCCAGAGTATATAAAAAAAAATTACCATTTTACTTTAGAAGAATTTAAAGATATTTTCTTTTGGGAATACTTACATCGTTTAATTGGTAGGATAATGGGAATGGTGTTTTTACTTCCATTTATCTATTTTGTTATAAAAGGAAAAATAAAGAAAAAATGGTTACTCCGTAATTCTGTTGTTATGTTTTTGCTTGGAGGATTACAGGGGTTTGCGGGTTGGTATATGGTAAAAAGTGGTTTAATAGATAATCCAAATGTGAGTCATTTTAGGTTAGCAATTCATTTTATATTGGCTTTATTTTTGTTTTCATTTATTTTTTGGAATGTTTTATTATTACTTTTTCCTAAAAAAAACGTACAGGCTAAAGGGACAAAAAATATTTTTTCACTAGCTAAAGTACTTTTGTTTTTTACCACCATTCAATTTATTTACGGTGCATTTGTAGCAGGTTTGAAAGCAGGAAAAATGTATCCTACTTTTCCTAAAATGGGAACCGAATGGCTTCCTACTATAATTTCTGAAAACTTTAAAGAACAGGGTTGGTTTAGTTTGATTAATGATCCGTATGCTATACAATTTATACATCGTTGGATGGCTGTAATTGTTTTAAGTATAACGATTTATTTATTTGTTTATGCAAGAAAACAATTTTTAACCTTACATCAAAAAAGAGCAATTAATTTAATGTTAGCAGTAATTAGCTATCAATTTTTATTAGGTGTTTTTACCATTTTATATAGTGTGCCAGTAGTTTTAGGCGTTTTGCATCAATTTGGAGGATTTATGTTTTTGATTAGCTTATTAGCTGTGGCATATTTTTTTAGCTCTACTACAAATGTAACGGATGAAAATTTGGTTAATTAGTCTGAAAAAATCATACATTATTATGGTATTTGAAAATGTTCAAAATTGGGCTGCAATTAGCTTGCACATTTTTATTTATAGTTTATTTTTTAATTAATTTTCGGATTATTATCTTTCCTTTATTATTTGTGATTTGTATGAAATAAACTCCTGAATTTAGATGTTCAATATTAATAGTTTTAGTTGTACTATTAATTTTAAATGTTTGAATACGTTTACCATAAATATTAAATAATTCAATACTATTAAAAGTAGAATTATCGATCTCAATATTTACTATTTTATTTGTTGGATTTGGATAAATTCTAACGTTATTTAGATTATTATCTAAAAGGCTTAAGTTTGAATAAATTGAAAAATCAGCAACTATTGGGAAATGGTCTGAAGCACTACTTGTATTATTTTGATCTAAATTGTACAGTGCTAGTCTATCGGTAGGCATTTCTTCCGTTTGTAAGACGAAAGATTTTTCTTCATTAAGTACAGAACCTGTATATAGAATATAATCTAATTTTCCTGGGGGGAAATTTCCAGCAGCATCCGTGTCGCTTCTCCAAGAATAATACATGTTTATATCTGTTTGTAATGCTGTTGCACTTTTTAAATTTGAATGATCCCAATCAGGAGAACTACCATTGCCATTTTCGTCTATTCCAGTTAATAATGATGTTAGTTGTTGCGAATAACCAACTAAATTTAAATCGCCTAAATATACTATTGGCGTATTAGTTGGTAAATCAATATTTCCGCCAGTTGTTTTAGCGTCAACTAAAAAATTATTCCAACCGTTTATTTCGTTTTGTCTTTCGGCATTGAGAGTTCCATAGTTTAAATGTGAGTTAACAAAAAGCAAATCTGTACCACCATATTCACTTGGTAAATTAATAAGTGTGGCATATTGTCTATAATCTACTGGATCTTCGTTTGTGAAATTTGTCCAATTATCTATTATTTCCCATTTTGAAATAATACCATAGTGAACGTACCAACCGTGACTTGTTCCTAAAGGTAGCCAATTATCCATTAGGTTTTTTATCGTTGTATAATCAACCCAAAATTCTTGAAATGCAATAATATCAGGGTTTATAGCTTTAATGACTTTTTCAAAATGTGAGATTCTAGTTGCGTCATCTATTCCGTTACTTAGAGTGTTATAAGAGCAAACTCTAATATGATTACTTTGTTCTTTGTTTATTTCTATTGGTGTGTATTGAGTAGTAGGGGTATTGTCAAATGTATAAGTGATAAAGTTTCCTGTATTGGGAAGTCTGTCAGAATTAGTTCCGTTTTGCCAAAAAAGGCGTATTGTATTATTTGTAAATAAAGGGTTTGTTCCGTCAGGAATCGAATTTCTATCGATGGCTATTTCAAATTCATTTGAAGTAACTGTAGGTGCAGATCTAAAACCAAAATTAGCAAAACCTATTTGTTGGTTGCCACTACTATTATTAATATAAGCAAACCTTTCTTGAAATATAATACCTAATTCAGAACCAAAACCAGTTTGGATTAGATAACCAGTGTTTGCATTGTTATCCGTATCTATAAATAATCTTATATCTTGGGTAATTAAATCACTTGTTAATGAAAATTCATCGTTTGTTTTGATTTTGATATATAAATAATTGTTATCATTTGTTACTTGTGTTTCAAGTAAATCAATATCTGTTAAAGTTTCGTTTGTATCTGTGTATGTTACAACATTATTCCAGTCATCGTATTTAGCATCTATTGATATAGCAGTGGATTGAGCAAAAATATTTAATGAGGATATTAAGATTAGGAATAGTAATGCGTTTTTCATGATGTCTTTTTCGTTATTTAATGGATTGTTTTTTATGTTATAATGTATTAGGTATTCATACTAAAACTGATTTTTTTTGGTTTGTTATAGGAATTGTAATAATTACTCCTCACTAGCACGATTTAAAAAATTTTCAGGTAATTGTTTTTTTGCTTTTGCTCCGAGTTTTTTTATTTTTTCAACACTAACTATTAAGTTTCCACGACCTTCGAATAATTTGTTCATTGCACCTTTGTATTCGTTTTTTGCATCGTCCATTTTTTTACCAACTTTGGTTAAATCTTGAATTAAGCCTTCGAATTTATCGTATAAAGCACCAGCTTGTCTTGCAATTTCAATAGCATTTCGTTGTTGTTTTTCGTTGTTCCACATAGAATCTATTGTGCGTAAAGTTGCTAAAAGTGTGGAAGGTGTAACGATAACAATATTTTTCTCAAATGCTTTGTTGTATAGTTGATTATCGTAATTAGATGCTATAGCAAAAGCAGGTTCGATAGGGACAAAAAGTAATACAAAATCAGGTGATTCCATTTGATATAAATCCTCGTATTTTTTCGCACTAAGTTGTGTTACGTGTCTGTTTAGTGATAAAATATGTTCTTTTAAAAATAATTCTCTATCCGATTCTTTCTCGGTATTTACAAATTTTTCGTAGGCGGTTAATGAAACTTTTGAGTCGATTATCATTTTTTTATTTCCAGGTAAATGAATGATAACATCAGGTCGTAAACGTTGTTTATCACCATCATTTACAGTAAAACTTTTTTCTAACTCGTATTCTCTACCTTTTTCTAGGCCAGATTTTTCTAAAACACGTTCTAAAATAAGTCCCCCCCAATTCCCTTGTGTTTTGCTATCACCTTTTAGGGCTTTGGTTAAATTTGTTGCTTCGGTACTGATTTTTATATTTTGTTCGTGTAGTGTTTTTAATTGTTCGCCAAGAGCAATGTGTCGTTCAAAATTCTCTTTGTTACTTATTTCTACTTTCTGTTCAAAAATTTGAATTTTTTCTTGTAGTGGATTTAATATTTGTTTTAAATTTTCTTTATTTTGTTGTGTGAATTTTGAGGATTTTTCTTCTAATATTTTGTTGGCAAGATTTTCAAATTCTTTAGTGAATTTATCTTGTAATTTTTCCACTTCTTGTTTGTTTTCGGTTAGTTTTTCATTAGTGTTTTTTAGGTTTAATTCCGCTTGAGATAATAAAATAGCTAAATTTTCTTTTTCATTCCTAAGGGTGTTTTTTTCCGTTTTAAGTTCATGAAAAGATTTTTCAACCGATTCTTTGTCTTGTTGTACGATTTCTTTATACTCTTGAAATTGTTTTTGTGTAGTGGTTTTGTATTCTTGAAACTGTTTTTCACTTTGTGTAATTCGTTCTTTAAAAGATGCAGTCTCTTTTTCAAATTTTAATTTTGTGATGTATTTTCCTAGAAAAAAACCAATAATTCCTAAAATAACAGCAATAACAGATAAGGTAATTTCAATATTCATTATGTATAAATTGAGTTCAAATGTAGCTAAAATATAAGAAATATTATAAAAGTATTTTTTTCTTTGTTAACAATTTGATATTCTATTTTAAAATAAGTATCTTTACCACTGAAAATTTTATATAAACAGACTATATGCTTTTTTTTAGAGATATATTATATTTTATAGTTGTAATGATTAAGCGTAATCCTGAGTGATTAAGTCCTTTTGTTGTAAAAGTAAAGTATAATTTATAAAATAAAAAAAATGTCAAGATATCATAGTTTAGGTAAAATTCCACCTAAAAGACACACTACTTTTAAAAAAGACGATGGTAGTTTGTATCAAGAAGAATTATTCGGAACAGCTGGATTTGCAGGAAAATCCTCTTTAATTTACCATTTATATCCTCCAACAGTAGTTTCCGAAATTGTAAAAGTTGGTGATGTAATGCCAAAAATTGCAGTTGAAAAAAACATGAAAGCTTTAAGTTTTAAAGGTTTTTCATTAAAACCAGAATACGATTTTCTTAAAAGTCGTAAAACACTTTTTGTAAATGCCGATATGCACATTGGTTTAGCTGCACCAAAATCCTTTTCAAAAGATTATTTTTATCGCAATTCCGATGCGGATGAAATGCTTTTTATTCATGAAGGGTCGGGAACTTTACGTACCATGTATGGAAATTTAAATTTTAAATATGGTGATTATTTAATAATTCCGAAAGGAACTACGTACCAAATAGATTTTGATACTGAAAATAATCGTATTTTGTATATTGAATCGTTTTCAGAAATAACTACACCAAAACGTTATCGTAATAATTACGGACAATTATTAGAGCATTCGCCATTTTGTGAACGAGATTTTAGATTACCAAAAGATTTAAAAACACACGACGAAAAAGGTGAATTTGTTATTTTTTCAAAAAAACAAGGTGTTATGTGGCGTTATACACATACGAATCATCCTTTTGATGTAGTTGGTTGGGATGGGTTTAATTATCCGTATGCTTTTTCCATTCATGATTTTGAACCAATAACAGGTCGTATTCATTTACCACCACCAATTCATCAACAATGGGAAGCTGCTGGTTTTGTAGTATGTTCTTTTGTGCCAAGATTGTATGATTATCATCCAAAATCTATTCCTGCACCATATCACCATTCTAATATAGATTCCGAAGAAATTTTATATTATGTAGATGGAGATTTTATGAGCAGAAACAATATTGAAAAAGGACAAATAACCTTACATCCAGGAGGAATTCCTCATGGTCCACATCCCGGAGCAATTGAGAGAAGTGTTGGTAAAAAAGAAACAGGTGAACTAGCAGTAATGATTGACCCATTTAGACCAATTTCTATAACAGAAGAGGCTCTAAATTTAGAAGTGGATGATTATTATAAAAGTTGGTTAATTTAATAATGTAGAAAAGGAATTGTTAACATATTACAATAACAATTCCTTATATAAAAAATAGAAATATGAGTAATTTAAAAAATATTGAAAATTTTGAATATGGCTTGGATAAAATTTTTCCTGAAGCCGAGGATTTCCTTCCAATTATGGGGACAGATTACGTTGAGTATTACGTTGGTAATGCAAAACAAGCAGCACACTTTTATAAAACCGCTTTAGGTTTTCAGTCTTTGGCATATGCAGGATTAGAAACAGGTGTTAAAGATCGTACAAGTTATGTTTTGGTACAAGATAAAATAAAATTAGTATTGACATCACCGATGCCTACTAGTGATGGTTCTAATAACGAAATTTTTGAACATATTGCAAAACACGGCGATGGTGTAAAGGTAATTGCTCTTTGGGTCGCAGATGCTAAAAAATCTTGGGAAGAAACCACAAAACGAGGTGCAAAATCGTATTTTGAACCAAGAATTGAAAAAGATGAGCATGGAGATGTGGTTAAAGCAGGAATCCATACTTACGGAGATACAGTACATATTTTTGTGGAAAGAAAAAATTACAAAGGAACTTTTTTACCAGGTTTTACAAAATGGGAAAGTCATTATAATCCACCAAGTTGCGGTTTAAAATACATCGATCATATGGTTGGAAACGTAGATTGGGGACAAATGAATGTCTGGGGAAAATTTTATCGTGATGTTATGGGGTTTGCACAATTAATTTCTTTTGACGATAAAGATATTTCTACAGAATATACTGCACTGATGAGTAAAGTAATGACAAACGGAAATGGTAGAATAAAATTCCCTATTAACGAACCAGCAGAAGGTAAAAAGAAATCGCAAATTGAAGAATATCTTGATTTTTATAAAGGTGCAGGGGTACAACATATTGCTGTTGCAACCGATGATATTGTTTTTACTGTTTCGGAAATGAAAAAGCGTGGTGTAGAATTTTTATATGTTCCAGGTGCGTACTATGATACTGTTAGTGATAGGGTAGGAGAGATTGCAGAAAATATGGATGTACTTAAAAAACATGGAATTATGGTTGATAGAGATGACGAAGGTTATTTATTGCAAATTTTTACCAAACCATTAACCGATAGACCAACTTTATTTTTTGAAATTATTCAGCGAAAAGGAGCACAATCTTTTGGTAAAGGTAACTTTAAAGCTTTATTCGAATCTATCGAAGCGGAACAAGCTCGTAGAGGAACATTATAAACAAAAAGCGAATTGTATTGTAAAACTCCTAAGATTTTTTCTTAGGAGTTTTATTTTATTGGTTTTTTGGTCGTTATAAAGGTTGGATATTATCAAAATAATTCAATAAAGAAATTTTATTTTTTTGCATAAAATACCTGTATTGATAATGGACTTTATAAATATGCCTAAACTTCGGTTAAGTATGGATTTTAGCATTAAATATATATTGTTGTAAACAGGCTTTTTAAGCGTTATTTTCTTTTATGCGCTTATACCGTAAAGATAAAGACCGAAAAAACTCACGTACTTCTTGATTGCCTTTCGAAGAGAACATTGTTAGTTTACCAAAATAGATAAAGTGAAAAGTCTTTATCTTTCCGTATTATTTATTTTCAGAATTGATTGAGTCTGATTTTTTTAAGTATTTTTGATTAATTATTAGTTGTAGTCCAAACATTATTATTAAATGCCATACGTTCATAATATTGAAATAATTGTCGTCTCTCTGATTATTGTGGAAAAAACTTATTAAAACCAAAACTCCAATTGAAATAATCATAATTTGTATTGAAGTTTTAGTTTTTGTGTTTCTGAAAAGAGATTTGTTAAGAAATATAGTTAATGTTGGTGTAATTATAAATGTAGATATTAAAAAGGCAAGATCAGTATAAAACCAGTTACCAATAGAAATGTCATTTGTTATTCCAATGTATTCAATTACTTTTAATATTAAACCATAACCAAAGATACCAACGAAAAAAGATAAATATGAAAATATTATACTTAATACGATTCCTTTAATTAAATTAGTGTATAACCTATAATTAGATAATGAGACAATTAGACTAAAGATTAATGGATAAAGAAATAAATTTGAATTTGTTAGAAATAAAATTAATACAGAAATAAATGGAGAGAAAACTACTTTTAAAATCAATTTTATTTTTTTCATTTATTTTTAGCGTTCTGATTTTTTTGGCTTGTTTACAACGGTTTTATATCCGCAGTCTCGCCAAAGCGATATTGTCGTGATGTAAATTTGTTGTAAAGTTAGATTATTATTTTGCATTCACCAGTAAACTTGACAATTTTTTATAGTTTTTTTCTCAACTTTTATATCTGTTACGCAATTATATTTCGTTATAATTATTGGCATCTAATCGTATAAAAATAAACAATAAAATAGTAAAAGCCCAAAGCGAAGAACCTCCATAACTAAGATATGGTAATGGAATACCAATAGTTGGTAAAACACCTAACACCATTCCGATATTAATTGTAAAATGGATAAAAAATACCGAAGCAATTGCATAACCATAAATTCGTGCAAATTTTAATTTTTGCCTTTCGGAAATGTGTAAAATTCGTAAAATAAAGACAATATATAAACCAAGAACAAAAATGCTACCAATAAAACCAAACTGTTCGGCAACAGCACTAAAAATAAAATCGGTATGTTGTTCGGGTACAAAATTACCATTAGTCTGTTGTCCGTTTAAATATCCTTTTCCAAAAGCTCCGCCATTTCCTACGGCAATTTGCGATTGTAATTGGTTGTAACCACTACCTTTGTTGTCTTTTATAATTCCTAAAATTAAATCAATTCTTTCTTTTTGATGTTTTGGTAAAATGTTATTATAACTAAATGAAGCTGCAAATATAAATACCGATGTGGCCAAATAAATTAAAATATATTGCATCCAATAGCGTCTTAAAAAATATTTGTTATTCCGATATAGGTAAAATATAAACAATATAAATAGTATAAAAAGAATAATTTCAATGGGAAAATAGCCAAATTTAAAAATGGATATCGCTAGTGAAATAAAAATAAAACCAACTATAATATAATATTTTGGCAAACCTTCTCTGTGAAAAACAAAGAAAAAAGTAATAAATACAATGGCAGATCCAGCATCTGGTTGTAAAGTTATTAAAACAATCGGAATAAAAATAAGCAAAAATGCTTTTAATTGATTTTGAAAAACAGACATATCAAATTGCTTATCGCCAAGTAGTTTTGCTACACCAAGAGCAATACCAATTTTTGAAAACTCCGATGGTTGTAGGCTGAAACTGCCTATGGCATACCACGAAGTTGCTCCGTTTACGGTTTTTCCGAAAATAAAAAGACCTACCAACGAAAATATAGCAAGTAAATAAAAAATACTGGCAAAATTTATATAAAATTTACTGTCTAGCGAAAGAATGAAAAGTATAAGAATAAAACTAGAAGCAATAAAACCAATTTGTTTACCATACTGAATAGAAAAATCTAAAAATTGTGTACTAGTATCTGTTTTTGAAGTTGCATATATATTTATCCAACCGATAAAAATTAATACGAGATATAGAATTATTAAATTCCAATCTAAATGTAGTAATATGTTGCTTTTTCGTCTCAAAAATAGTTATTTTTTTGCATTGGTTAATCTTTTATTGTATTCGTTGTATAACGAAGCATTTTCTATGCGTTGTAATAAATAATCTCTACTAATTTTTTTAGTTAGGTATTTTTCAATCATTAACGATGCCGTTGGGGCAGCGTAAGTAGAGCCATAACCACCATTTTCAATAAATATAGCAACGGCAATTTTCGGATTTTCTCTAGGTGCAAAAGCAATAAAAATAGAATGATCTGCAAGTGCTACTTTTTCGCCATTTATTTTTATATAATTCTGTACTGTTCCTGTTTTACCGCAAATATTTATTCCTTTTAATTTAGAGGATTTTCCTGTACCTTTTTCAAAAACATCTTGCATTCCTTTTATTACTGGTTCAAAATATATCGAATCAATGCTTGTTTGGATTTTTGTAGTGTATTTAGAATTTATTTTTGCATCTTGAATTTTTTTAACAACATGAGGTGTGAAATAATAGCCTTTGTTTGCAATAGCAGCAGTCATATTAGCCAACTGAATTGGTGTAGTTTCAATTTGTCCTTGTCCGATAGCATTAGAAATGGTTGTTGCAGCACGCCAACGAAAACTAGGATAAAATTTGTCGTAAAATTTACTATCAGGTATAGAGCCTTTGTTTCCTACTGGTAAATCAATTCCTATATATTTTCCTAAGCCGAAACTTTTTACATGCATACTCCAATTATCCATTCCTGTTTTTGGTGAATCGTATTTTTCAATAGACTTTCTGTATGTATTTGAAAAAAAAGCATTACACGATTTGTAAATTGCTCGATTAAACGATACCATACCATTTGTGCCACAATGGCACCCCATAAATTCTTTTTTTCTTTTTCCGTAGCGATATCCATGACGACAAATAAATCGTGATTGAGGTGTGATTACTTTTTCTTGCAATCCTATTAAAGCATTAAGCATTTTAAACGGCGATCCTGGAGCGTAAGTAGCTTGTAAACTACGGTCAAACATTGGTTTATCAAATTTATCATTGATATATTTTGTAGAAAATTTGGAGCGTTTTCTACCAACCAAGTCATTAGGATTGTAACTTGGAGCAGTGATTAAGGCTAGAACTTCGCCAGTTTTTGGTTCAATTGCAACGATACTTCCTCTTTTATTTTTTAGTAATCGTTCTCCAAATTGTTGTAAAGTAACATCGATTGTTAAGGTTATATTTTTTCCATTTTTAGCTAAGGTATCTTGTGCTCCATTTTTGTATGAACCGATTGTCCTTCCGAAATTATCGGTTTTAAAACGAATAACACCTTTTTTGCCTCGTAAATATTTTTCATAACTTTTTTCGATGCCTGCAACACCTATTAATTCACCTTGATGGTAGTAATCGGTTTTATTTAAAATTTTATCGTTTACTTCGCTAATATATCCTAAAA
>CAMZLT010000030.1 GCA_947311745.1 uncultured Flavobacteriaceae bacterium
ATGTCATGACTTATGATTTTTGTAAAATTTTAATTGTATTAATTCGGTCTGCAAAGAAACTACTTTTTTCTGGATATTTCAAGGATAATATTTTAAAAGCTGTAATTGCTTTGTCATATTTTTTTTGTTCGATATAAACTCGTGCTAAAGTTTCGGTCATTAAATTAGAATTTTCCGCAACGCTATCACTTGCTACATCTACTGTTTCTTGAGTTTTTATTGGTTTTATTTTTGGTTTTTTTTCAAGAAATTTATTGATTAAATCCAAACTATTTAATTCCTTTTTTTCTGCTTTTTTTGTTTTTTTTACTTCTTTAGAGCTATTTTTTTCTATCTTTTCGGATAAATTTGATCTATTAATTTGCTTTTTATTGCTTAATTGCAACCATTCGTTAAAAGAAAACGCATCCTTTTTTTGAAAATTTAATGGCTTTCCTATTTCTAATTTTTCAATAGTTTTTGCAATTTTACTTGATGTATTTGTAATACTCTTTTCCTTTTCGGAAGCTTTAATTGATTTTTCTAAATGATTAATTAATTTGGAATCAATTACTTCAATTTCTTCAATAAAAGATTCCTCTTTATCATACTCTGCTTCAAAATCTAACACATCCGAAGTAATAAAATCAAACAATACTGTACGATTTGTAGTATATGCTGCCGTTTTTTTCAATGCATCATTATACACAAAACTGTTTTGTTTTTTTAATCCTTTTAAATGTAATACTCGAGCAGATTGAAAATACGGAAAGGCACTAATTACCTCTTGTAAAGCAATGGTTTGCTTTTTGGTAATTGCTTTAATATTTTTGGTTAATTCTATGTATTTTTCGGTTTGCATTAATATAAATTAGTATTTCTTTACCACTGAGCAACGGAAGCGTTAAAAATATCTTGCGTAATTCGTTCAAAAATTATGGTATATGCTTCTTCTAATGTTGCACCTGTTAACAAAGCATTTGCATCATAATCATAAAAATGAGAAAACGATTTATCAAAATTTTTATCCTCTTCTAATCGGTTAAAAAATTTCACTTTTACAGTAATGGTTAATCTATTTTGTGAAGCTCTATTATCTGCTGTTGCCGAAGTTGGTGAAATTCGATATTGCGTTACTTCTCCTTCAAAAGTTAAATCTGCATCATCATTTACTAAGTTTAAATTGGTTTGTTGCAAAAATTTCTCACGTAAAGCTTCGGTTATTTTTTGACTTAAAGTAGGTTCTACAAAACTGGCATTATTAGGGAAATAAGTAATATTAATTGTTTTTGCCTCACCAACACTTCCTCCTGAAAAAGAGTATACACCACATCTAGAAAGTGTAGTAACCATAAATAATAAAAAAAGATATTTAATAAATTTCATCTTTTGTTTTTTGGCAAATTTAGTTTTTTATTTTTTTGTATTCCGTTAAATTAATTACAAATCGTATTGTTTTATTTTACGGTATAATGTTCTTTCGGATATCCCTAAGTCGGCTGCGGCTTTTTTTCGTTTACCTTTATTTCTTTGCAAAGCTTCGGTAATCATTTCTTGTTCTTTTTCCTGTAAAGATATTGTTGGCTCAATAATTTCAGCATCTTGGTATCTCTGATTTTCAATAACAGAACTATGTTGCATTGGTTTTATTACCTCAATAGTTGCATCTTTTTCAATATCATCTAAATAACTATCTTGAAAAACTGGCGTAGCTGAGGTGTAATTACCTTTATTTTGCATTAAGTTTTGTGTGATTTTTTTAAGTTCGTTAATATCCTTTCGCATATCCAACATAATCTTATAAAAAATTTCACGCTCGTGCGAAAAATCAACTGCTTCATTTTTTTGATTGGTCAAAACAGGCAAATACGATTTATTTTCAGGTAAATAAGTCTTTAAAATTTCAGGAGTTATAGTACGTGTTTCCTCTACAACTGAAATTTGCTCAACAATGTTACGCAATTGACGAATATTTCCTTTAAAAGGATATTTTTGAAGCATTTGAATACTTTCTTCCGTTAAACGGATGGTTGGCATATTGTATTTTTTTGCAAAATCTGAAGCAAACTTTCGAAACAACAAATGTACATCGCCATCTCTATTACGCAATGCTGGTAATTCTATTTCGATGGTACTTAAACGATAGTATAAATCCTCTCTAAATTTTCCATCAGCAATTGCTTTTTGCATATTTAGATTGGTTGCTGCAACAATTCTAACATCAGTTTTTTGCACTTTTGACGAACCAACTTTTAAAAATTCGCCATTTTCTAAAACACGCAACAAACGTACTTGAGTAGTTAGTGGCAATTCCCCAACTTCATCTAAGAAAATGGTACCACCATCGGCAACTTCAAAGTAACCAGAACGCGTTTGTGTTGCACCTGTAAAAGCTCCTTTTTCGTGTCCAAAAAGTTCGGAATCTATTGTTCCTTCTGGAATTGCTCCACAATTTACGGCTATATATTTTTTGTGTTTTCTATGCGATAAGGCATGAATAATTTTAGGAATACTTTCTTTACCAACACCACTTTCACCTGTAACTAATACCGAAATATCTGTTGGAGCAACACGAATTGCTTTTAGTAAAGCACGATTTAATTTTTCATCGTTACCTATAATTCCGAAACGTTGTTTTATGGTTTGTAAATTTTCCATATTTTATTCTAAACTAATTTTCCTATTAAGGTTGCAGCAGTTGCTTTAGTTACTTTTACTTGTACAAAATCGCCCAATTTTTCGTTACCTGTTTTTGGAAAAACAACTACTGCATTTTGCGAATTTCGTCCTTTCCATTCGTTTTTATTTTTTTTAGAAATTCCATCAATTAAAACTTCTACTGTTTGACCAATAAAACGTTCTAAACGGATTTTACTATGTTTCATTTGTTTATCAATGATTTCCGTTAAACGGCGTTTTTTCACTTCTAAAGGCACGTCATCTGGCATTTTTTTAGCTGCCAAAGTTCCTGGTCTTTCTGAGTATGCAAACATAAATCCGAAATCGTATTTTACATAATCCATTAAAGACAATGTTTCTTTATGATCTGCTTCGGTTTCGGTACAAAAACCAGTGATTAAATCGTGTGAAATAGAGCAATCTGGTATTATTTTGCGGATTTTATCAATTAACGTAATATATTCCTCGCGTGTATGTTGTCTATTCATTTTTTCGAGAATTCGTGTACTTCCTGATTGTACTGGCAAATGAATATATTTACAAATATTAGTGTGTTTTGCAATTGCATGTAGTACATTTTCGTGCATATCATGTGGATTAGACGTTGCAAATCGAATACGCATTTTTGGTAATGCTGTTGCAACCATATCTAACAATTTTGCAAAATCTACGGCTGTTGCTTGTGCAATTTCTGACGCTTTAGAAAAGTCTTTTTTTAATCCTCCTCCATACCAAAGATAAGAATCGGCATTTTGACCTAATAAGGTAATTTCTTTGTATCCTTTATTCCATAAATCGGTTGCTTCATCAATAATACTTTTTGGATCACGACTACGTTCACGACCACGAGTAAAAGGCACTACACAAAATGTACACATATTATCACAACCTCTAGTTATAGTAACGAATGCAGAAACACCATTAGAATTTAAACGAACTGGCGACACATCACCATAGGTTTCTTCTTTAGATAAAAGTACATTTATAGCATCTTTACCATCGGAAACTTCACGTAAAAGGTTTGGTAAATCCCGATATGCATCTGGTCCTACAACCAAATCAACCATTTTCTCTTCTTCTAGAAATTTTACTTTCAAACGTTCTGCCATACAGCCAAGAACACCTATTTTCATTTTAGGGTTTTGATCAATTCGCACACGATTGTATTTTTGCAAACGTTTGCGAATGGTTAATTCCGCTTTTTCACGAATCGAACAAGTATTTACTAAAACTAAATCTGCTTCTTCTAAAGAATTTGTAGTATTATATCCTTCCGTAGCTAAAACTGCCGCAACAATTTCGCTATCATTCATATTCATTTGACAGCCATAACTTTCAATAAAAAGTTTTTTGGTATTTCCTTCTTTTGTTTGGGTTACTAATGCTTGTCCTTGTTTTTTTTCCTCTATTACGTGTTCGCTTGCCATAAATAATTTTCTATTCCTTTAGATTGCAAATATACAACCATAAATTAAATAGATGACAATTTGACAGTATAATTAATAAATTAATATACTTCCTTTTTTAACCGAATGATTTTTAGATAATGTGTAATAATAAATTCCTTTTTCAAGAGAGGAAACATCCATTGATGAATTGGTTTTAATAGAAAGAACTTCTTTTCCTAAAGTAGAATAAACTTGAATATCTATTAAATTACTAGCATTTTTCAATTGTAAACTTTTAATTTCTTTATTATAGTACAATTTTATGTTATTGCTAATAAAATAATCATCTATTGAAAGAAAAGCCATATCTACTAAAGAATTTCCTTCATCATAGTCAATTGGATCACATCCTGAAGACATACCAAATAATCCTACGCTTTGAACACCTATACCTTCAATTAATTTTTCACCACAATCCAAACCGTAATATTTTAAATTAGAAATACCATGAAAGGAATTTGCACCTATTTCTACAATTGGATTTGTATTTCCAATCATAGATACTATCGGACTAACTAAATCATCTCCTATTTCTAAATCAAAATCTAACAAAAGTTCTTCTACACCATCTACAAGTTTATACACTTTTTTAGTAGCCAAATATTCTCTAAGTAAATCTCCATTAGTTGCATGAAAATATGTAACGCCATTAACCGTTTGCATATAATCTAAAGCAATATCAAAATAATAATTATTACTTGGGAAAAAATAATCGTAATGATGCATATTCCAAACTTTACCAAGTACTAAGGTTGGTGTATAATTTTGAGCATAGAAATGTACACTAAAAAAAAGTGTAAAAATAAAAAATAAAACTCTCTTCATAACACTGATATTTAAATAGTTAACAACCACAAATATACTAAAAAAAAATCATTATAAAAAATATATTTGTAAAATTAAAAAAAATCTACATACTTTTGCCAACGAATTAGGATTAGTTTTTTTGTTTTTAGTTCAAAAAACCTTGTTCTCAAAAATAATATTATACCTTAATATATATGGCAAAGAATTTAGTTATCGTTGAGTCTCCTGCAAAAGCAAAAACCATTGAGAAATTTTTAGGAAAAGATTTTCAAGTAGAATCCAGTTTTGGACATATAGCAGATTTGCCTTCCAACGAATTAGGAATTAATGTTGATGGTGATTTCAAACCCAAATATATCGTTTCTTCGGACAAAAAAGACCTTGTAAAAAAGCTTAAAAATCTAGCAAGTAAAGCAGAAACAGTTTGGTTAGCTAGTGATGAGGATCGAGAAGGAGAAGCAATTGCATGGCACTTATACGAGCAACTAAAACTGAAAGATACCAACACCAAACGTATTGTTTTTCATGAAATTACAAAATCTGCAATTCTTAATGCTGTAGAAAATCCAAGAAGCATTAATTACGATTTAGTAAATGCACAACAAGCACGTAGAGTTTTAGACCGATTGGTTGGTTACGAATTATCACCTGTACTTTGGCGTAAAGTAAAAGGTGGATTATCTGCTGGTAGAGTGCAATCTGTTGCTGTACGATTAATTGTAGAAAGAGAACGTGAAATACTAGATTTTAAACCAAAAGCAAGTTATAGAATAGATGCTGAATTTACCACAAAAGCTGGTAAGAAATTCAAAGCAAAACTTCCTAAAAATTTTGCTACCAAAAAAGAAGCCGAGGATTTTTTACAATCATGTTTAAAAGCCGATTTTAAAGTTAGCGATTTACAAACAAAACCAGCAAAAAAATCTCCTGCTGCACCATTTACCACATCTACTTTACAACAAGAAGCTTCTAGAAAATTGTATTTTCCTGTTGCGAAAACGATGATGGTAGCACAACGTTTATATGAAGCAGGACTTATTACCTATATGAGAACGGATTCCGTAAATTTATCCGAAGATGCAAAAAATGCTGCTGCTGCTGAAATTACTTCGCTTTATGGAGCAAATTACAGCAAAACCAGAAATTACAAATCCAAATCTAAAGGAGCACAAGAAGCACACGAAGCCATACGTCCGACAAACATGTCTAGACAAGGTGTAGAAACCGATTATGACCAAGACAGGCTTTACAATTTAATTTGGAAACGTACTATTGCCTCGCAAATGAGCGATGCACAACTAGAACGTACTAATGTGCGAATAAGCAATTCGGATAATAAAGAAATTTTTACTGCAAATGGTGAAGTTATTAAATTTGATGGGTTTTTAAAAGTATATTTAGAAGGTAACGATAATGAAGAGGAAGAACAAGCTGGAATGCTACCTAAATTAAGTATTAATGAAGCCTTAAATTACAATTACATCCAAGCAACCGAACGATATACTAGACCAAAAGGTAGATACACCGAAGCATCACTAGTAAAACGTATGGAGGAATTAGGTATTGGAAGACCATCTACTTATGCTCCAACAATTTCAACTATTCAAAGACGTAATTATGTTGAAAAATCAAATATAGAAGGTGTAGAAAGAAAATTTGATCAACTAACCATTCAAAATGGCACATTACAAACCAAAACACTTTCTGAAAACACTGGTGCTTCAAAAGGAAAACTAATTCCAACAGATATTGGTATGATTGTTACCGATTTTTTAGTAAGTAATTTTAATACTATTTTAGATTACGGATTTACCGCAAAAGTAGAAGAGGATTTTGACGAAATAGCACTTGGACATGAAAATTGGATAAATACCATAAAAAATTTCTATAAAGAATTCCATTTAATTGTTGAGGATGTAAAAGAAAATGCCGAAAGAGAATCAGGCGAACGTATTTTAGGGAAAGACCCTAAAACTGGAAAAACAATTTTAGTTAGACTTGGTAGATTTGGAGCAATGGCACAAATTGGCGATAGGGAGGATGAAAACAAAATATTTGCTAGTCTAAACCCAAACCAAAATTTATCTAACATAACCCTAGAAGAGGCTTTGGATTTATTTTTACTTCCTAAAAATTTAGGTGATTATGAAAATAAAGAAGTAATCGTTGCAAACGGACGATTTGGACCATATGTTAAATTTGACAGCAAATTCGTATCCCTTCCTAAAGGAACAGATCCTTTAGAAATCAGCCTTGATGAAGCAATACACTTAATTGAAGAAAAACGAAAAGCAGATGCACCAATCGCTACTTACGAAGGAATGCCTGTACAAAAAGGTGTTGGACGA
>CAMZLT010000031.1 GCA_947311745.1 uncultured Flavobacteriaceae bacterium
GTAAAAAATCGCCGTCGGTTGTTTCTTGCAATGCAAATATCTGAATAATTTTGTATATTTGTGTTAGTAAAATGAAATTAGTCCGATTTATTGGGGGTTAGACCAAAAGTGTACCTAAATTATTAAGTACTTTAACTAACTCTATAGAATCCTTTGCTTTAACTTGATAAGAATATATTTTATTAAAATAAAAAATAGCTTTTCTTTTATTATTTAATCTTGCATAAATAATAGCTAAATCATTTTCTAATTTATGTATTTTTATAAAATTATGTGTTTCTAAATAAAAATTATACGCATTTTGATAATATTCTAAGGCAACATCTAGGACTTCTTTAGAATAATAAATGTCTGCAGTATTTTCGTAGTGTATAGCTAGATTTAATTTTTTATCGGTAGACTTTTTTGCTTCTACTTGAGAATTATTTATATATTTAAGTGTTCGTTTCCAATCTAAATCTTTTAGCTTAAAAGCTATTTTTTGACTGAGTCTAGATTTTTCTTTATGTGTTTTAACAAAATTTAAACTATCAATTAATAGCCTAGCGTTATCTTGAGAAAAGCCATATTGTAAATAAATTAAAAAAAATAGTAATAAATATTTTTTCATATAGAATTATTATATTTTCAAAGATAAATAAAATAATTCTAGAAAATTGTATTTATTAATTGAACCTATGCAGTATATAGAATTCACCACTACATTTTAATCAAAGACTATAATATAGTGATGAATTTTACGATATAAACTACATTTCCTCAAATACAATACCTAGTTTTTCTTGTAAATCGTAAACTTGTTGTAATTCGCTTGGTAAAATAATAGCAATTGAATCGCCTTTTTTTCCTGCTCTAGCAGTTCTTCCACTTCTATGTGTATAATATTCTCGTTTTTCTGGTAGTTGGTAGTGAATTACAAATCCTAAATTAGAAACATCAATTCCTCTTGCCGAAACATCCGTAGAAACCAAATACTGAAGCGATTCGTTTTTAAAAGCACGCATTACCTTATCGCGTTCTTTTTGTTGCATATCTCCTTCTAAAGCACCGACACTAAAGCCTTCCTCTTGCAATTCTGCGGTTAATTTTTGTGTGCCTAATTTAGTTTTGCAAAAAAGAATACCTCTCTCCTGCTCTTTGCTATCTAATATTTTAACCAGTTCGTTAAATTTTTCTTTTAAAGTGGTTAATTTGTATTTATGCGAAATATTTGCATTAACCAAACTATTCGTGTTTACACGTATTTCAATGCGATCTTTTGCCATATAATCTCTAACGATACGTTGAATTTCCTCAGGCATAGTAGCCGAAAATAACCAAGTGTTTTTTTGCCCTCTAGTATATCGTAAAATCTGATTCAAATCTTGTTTAAAACCCATATTTAGCATTTCATCTGCTTCATCTAATACTAAAGTTTTAATATTTCGCAAATTAACAATATCTCGTTCTATTAAATCAATTAATCTACCAGGAGTTGCAATGATAATATGCGTTGGTCGTTTTAAACGTGCAATTTGCTTATCAATTTTTTCACCTCCATAAACGGCTTCTAAAAATATTTTTTGGTCGATATATTTAGTAAATTTAAATAATTGCTTTTTTATTTGCTGTACCAATTCACGCGTTGGCGATAGTATTAATGCTTGCACTAATGGTGATTCAGCATCAATAGTATGCAAAGCAGGTAAGCCATAAGCAGCAGTTTTTCCTGTTCCTGTTTGTGCTAAACCTATAAAATCGGTTGGTGATTTCAATAAAATAGGAATTGCTTTTTCTTGAATTTCGGTTGGTGTTTTAATGCCTAATTCTTGTAATCCTTTTATGTAATTATTATCTATTCCTAATTCTTTAAATGTCATTTTAATGTATTTTTAGTATATTTACTATTCTGCAAAGGTATGTTTATAATTTTTAAATCTTTTAATTTTTTTATCTTTAGGTAAATCTTATTTTGCAGTCCTAAAATTACACCAGTAAATGAAAGTTTGTATTGCCGAAAAACCAAGTGTTGCTAGAGAAATTGCTCATATTTTAGGAGCAAAAACAAAACGTGACGGCTATTTCGAAGGCAATGGCTACGCTGTTACTTATACTTTCGGACATCTTTGTACGCTTCTAGAACCCAAAGACTACAAACCTTATTGGAAGAGTTGGGATTTGAATAACCTACCAATGCTTCCTGAAAAGTTCGAAACAAAAGTAACCGATAACCAAGGTATTCAGAAGCAATTCCAAATTATAAAAAACTTATTAGATAAAGCCGAAACGGTTATAAATTGTGGCGATGCTGGACAAGAAGGAGAATTAATTCAGCGTTGGGTAATCAACCAAGCTAAATATACAGGAAAAGTAGAACGCTTATGGATTTCATCGCTAACAGCGGAAGCGATAAAAGATGGATTCAACAATTTAAAACCAGCAGAACAATACGATAATTTATTTTACGCAGGATATTCACGTGCAATTTGCGATTGGCTTTTAGGTTTAAATGCAACACGTTTATATACGGTAAAATACGGAGGTTATAAGCAAGTTTTATCTGTCGGAAGAGTGCAAACTCCTACTCTAGCTATGTTGGTAGATAGACATAAAAAAATTAGTAATTTTCAACCACAAAAATATTGGGAACTCCAAACTGCATATAGAAATACTCTTTTTAGTTACGAAGAAGGAACTTTTACTAAAAAAGAGGAAGGTGAAGTTCTTGCCAAGAAAATTAAAGAACACGAATTTGAAGTAACGAAAGTAACTAAGAAAAAAGGAAAGGAATACGCTCCTAAATTATTCGATTTAACAGGTTTACAGGTTTATTGCAACAATAAATTTGGCTTTACTGCTGATGAAACTCTAAAAATTGTTCAGAAATTATACGAAATGAAAGTAGTAACCTATCCAAGAGTCGATACTACTTTTCTACCAAACGACATGTATCCGAAAGTACTAGGAATACTAAAAAATTTAACTAAATATAAGCAATTAACTACTACGCTACTCGACAAAAAAATACGAAAATCTACCAAAGTATTTAACGATAAAAAAGTAACCGATCACCATGCTATTATTCCTACTGGTGTAGAAATTTCCTTGCAATATAACCAACAACAGGTTTACGACATCATTACCAAGCGTTTTATTGCTGTTTTTTATGAGGATTGCGAAATATCCAGAACAAATGTAATCGGAAAAGTAGCAGACGTGCCATTTAAAACCACAGGAAAAGAGATTTTAAAGAAAGGTTGGCGAATTGTTTTTGAAACTGCTAAAAACGCTAAAGCGGAAAACGAAAAAGATATTTTACCAACATTTACAGAAGGAGAAAAAGGTGCACATCAACCATCGTTTTTAGAAAAAGAGACCAAACCACCACGATATTATACCGAAGCTACATTACTTAGAGCAATGGAAACTGCAGGAAAACAAATCGATGATGATGAAATGAGAGAACTAATGAAAGAAAACGGCATTGGTCGTCCGTCAACTCGTGCAAGTATTATTGAAACGCTTTTCAGACGTAAATACGTTATACGAAAAAAGAAACTTCTATTACCAACCGAAACAGGCATTCAACTGATTGATATTATACAAAATAAACTATTAAAATCCGCAGAACTTACTGGTCAATGGGAAAAAAAATTAAAAGAAATTGAACGTGGCGAACATAAAGCAAGTACCTTTATTAACAGTATGAAAAAACTAGTAGATCAGTTAGTTTACGAAGTCAGAACGGAAAATACTAGCCTTAGAATATCCTCTGAAAATCAAAAAAATACAATTGCAAATCAAAAAAAGACACCTAAAAAAGGACTTGCAACAGAAACTTGTCCGAAATGTAAAAAAGGGACAATTTTAAAAGGAAAAACGGCTTTTGGTTGTAGTAATTTTAAAAACGGTTGTGATTTTAAACTTCCGTTTGTGTATATGGATAAAAAAATATCCGAAAATCAATATTTGAGACTATTAAAAAAAGGA
>CAMZLT010000032.1 GCA_947311745.1 uncultured Flavobacteriaceae bacterium
GTTTATTCGGAAAGTATAATTGGACCTTAAATTCGCTTGCTAACAAAAAAATATACGTAATTGCGGTTTTGTGCTAAAATTAAAGTTTGTATCTTTGTACAAAATGTAGTGATAGACGAAGGATAAGAGCCTTGAAATCCGCTAATGCGGATATAAAACCGTTGATAAAGTCTATCATCTATACAGACGTTTTATGCAAAAAAAATATTTATTGATTTTTTTGATAATCCCAACTTTTATAACTGATCCAAAAAGCACTAACTTTTCACAGTTTATCCTCAATTTTATGGCTGTATCATAAAAAAATCAAGGCTTTACCTTATTCATTTCAATTAAATCTTTGTTTTTTGCGTATTTAAAACCTTGATGCCACCATTTTGACATTAATTTTTTGTCAAAAATTAACGAGTTTGTTGTTAAAACAGTAGGAGTGTAGTATAAATTTAGTTTTACATCTTTGTGTTTGGCTTCTAATTTACCAATATTCACATTTTGCTGTTCAATTTGATCGAGCATAAATTCGATTACATTTGATAATAGCGAAAACGGATTTTTAGAAGGTAATCTACTTAAATGTTCTGTTTCGGTTTCTAAAATAATAACATCTACTTCGGTTGCACCTTTGTCAATAGCTTGTTTAATTGGTACTAAAGCTCCAAAGCCACCATCTGCATATTCGCAATTGTTTTTTCGTAACAAGCTCATAAACGGAACGTAATTACACGAACCCCAAATCCATTCGCAAAAATCAGTATAATTATGGTCGTTTATAGATTTGTATTCCACTCTATTTTCGGTAAGGTTTGAAACAGTTACAATTACTTCCTTATCGGAATTTTTTACAGTTTCAAAATCCTTTTTTGAAATGTTTTTTTTAATAAATTTGAGTAAATTTTTACTCTCTCCAAAGGTTTTTCTACCATTGATAAAATTCCATATTGTACTTAAATGTTTAATGCCAATTACTTTAACACCATCTACTTTTTTTATAAAAAACGGATTGTTACTAAAAATAGAGCGTTGTTTTATATTGGAATAAATTTTTTGTAATTCGTCTAATTTTTCTAAGGCTAAATGAATAACCATAAGACTTCCTGTTGAAGTACCAATTATTATATCGTAATCTTGTTGCTTTTCGGTTATTAGGTATTTCGCAACACCTCCAGCGAAAGCACCTTTGCTTCCTCCGCCAGAAATTACTAATGCTTTTTTTGTCTTTTTCTTAGTTGTCAATTTATTTATTACTTTTACGCAAAATTACAAACTTTTATCAAATGAAATTGAAACAATTCTTATTTTTAATAATTCTGCTTAATATTTTACTTTCTTGTAAAGAAAAACCAACTAAAAATATTAAAAATGAAAGGGAAATGCAAACTTACACACCTAGAATTATTAAAAAAGTTTCTTTACAAAAATTTGATTATAAAAAATTCGGATTACAAACAATGGCGATTATTCGTGCAATTGATATTGTAGGTGATAATGCATATTTTGTTGGTAGCAAAGGTATGATTTATGCGTTTTATCCTAACGGAAACTTTGTTATTACACCAAATAATTTTTTTGGAGCGATATCGCCAAATTTTAGAGCTGTTTCTCATGCAAACAAAAAATTATTTGCTTTAAGCATCGAATCTCCTGCACGATTATACCAAATTGATTTAGATGATAAACAAGGTTTACTCAATCCAAATTTAGTCTATACCGAACAAGGTGAAAAAGTGTTTTATGATGCGATTGCTTTTTTTGATGCTAAAAACGGAATTGCAATGGGTGATCCAACCGAAAATTGTTTGTCAATTATTAAAACAAATGATGGAGGAAATTCGTGGGTTAAATTATCTTGTGATATTTTGCCAGATACTGTTGATGGTGAGGCTGGTTTTGCAGCAAGTAATACTAATATCGCTATTGTCGGGGATAATGCTTGGATTATTTCAGGAGGAATGCAATCGCGTGTTTTTCATACTACTGATAAAGGTGAAACTTGGCAAGTATATACCACACCATTACTTTACGGAACAGAAAGTTCAGGAGGATATTCTATTGCTTTTTCGGATGCTAAAAACGGAATTATTTGTGGCGGTGATTATATAAATAAAGAACAAAATATAAAAAACAAAGCAATAACTACCGATGGAGGAAAAACTTGGCATTTAGTTGCCGATGGCGAATTACCTGGATATATTAGTTGTGTGCAGTATGTTCCTGAAACGCAAGGGAAAGAAGTTTTTGCAGTTTCAACCGAAGGAATTTACTTTTCAAATACTAAAGGGAAATCTTGGGTAAAAGTTAGTGATGAGGGCTATTATACTATAAAATTCGTTACTAAAAATGTAGCTTGGTTAGCTGGAAATAGTAAAATAGCAAAGATGATTTTGCAATAATTTTTCGGGTTAAGTTTAACTTATATTTTCAGGATTGTAGCCATAATAGGTAACTTTTTCCTCTTTAAAAATAACACCGTAATTTTCTAATTCTTTTAATATAGGTTCGTAAACTTCTTTTGTAATTGGTATTTGAACGCCTGGTGTTTTTATTTCACCATTTAAAATTTTAAGTGTAGCAATAGCAACAGGTAAACCAACTGTTTTTGCCATTGCAGTATAGGTTTGATCATCGCCAAGAATACGCATATACGAATTTATCTGACGCTTTTCACCTTGATATTCGTAACCAAATTTGTGCATCATTACAATCATATCTTTATCATCCTCTTTTAAAGTCCATTTATCCATTAATATTTTTTGTAAACATTGTGCAGGAGTTGCATTTTTAATGCCTATTTTTTTATCAGGATTAAAAATGTCTAGTTCTAAAAGTTTATCCCAAATAATATCATCTTGTTCTATTTTTAAATAATGTCTAAGTTTTAATTCAACCGAATCGTGCGGTCTATAAGCAAGAAATGAATTGGTAAATTCGCGATAACTCATATTTTCAGTATCCTCCATAATATAGGTATCGTCTGTCATCCCAAGTTGTACAAAAACATTCCACGCTCTAGAGTAACCAACACGTCGTATTGTACCTCTATATAAGGTAAGGATATCTTCTAAACCATAAACTTTTCGGTATTTTAACGAATCTCTGTTAGCAAGTCCTTCAAATTTACCGTATTCTTTTAAGTCTAGTATCTCCGTACGTCTAAATAATTTGTGGTACGGAATATATTTATATTTTCCTTCTTGAATAAATTTAGCAGCACTACCTTGACCAGCAACTACAACATTTCTTGGATTCCATGTAAATTTATAGTTCCATAAGTTATCATCCGATTCAGGAGCTACCAATCCTCCAGTAAACGATTCAAATAATAATAATTTTGCACCATTATCACGAATTCGGTCAATAATTTGCATTGCACTCATATGATCAATACCAGGATCTAAACCAATTTCATTCATAAAAACGAGGTTGTTTTTTACGACATCCTCTTGTAATGCTTGCATTTCTTTTGATATGTACGAAGCAGTTACTAAACTTTTTTTATAGTTTACACAATCCTTTGCAACTTCTAAATGAAATCTGGCAGGAAGCATAGAAATTACAATATTCGACTGTTGAATAGCCTCTTTTCGTTGCGTTTCGTTAAAGATATCTAATTCAATAGCTTTTGCATTCTTATGGTTATTGGCAAGTTTTTTTGCAGACTCGATTTGTTTGTCTGCAATAATTAGTTGTAAATTTTCCGATTCGGATTTATCTAATAAATATTTTATTAAAGACGATGCTGAACGACCTGCTCCTATGATTAAAATGGTTCTCATAATTTTATGAATAAATTTTTAGAATTTCAAAAATACAATTTTGAATTTTATTTTTAGGATAAAATTAATTAAAATACAGTATGTTTGCAAAATAATTCTAACTCATTAAACCAATGAAAATTAATTTAGGAATTACTGCTATTTTGGGTTTTTTAGCCATTGTCTTAGGTGCTTTTGGTGCACATGCCTTAAAAAGTAAAATTGGTTTAGATCAATTAAAGGTTTTTGAAACAGGTGTTAGGTATCAAATGTATCATGTATTCGTACTTTTATTTGTGAATACATATACTGGTTTTTCTCAGAGAGTTAAAAATAGAATTAGTATTTTCTTTTTTATCGGGATTTTATTTTTTTCAGGTTCACTTTATTGTCTTTCATTAGAAATTATTGTTCCAAAACTAATAGGACCTATTACGCCTCTTGGTGGATTATTCTTTATTATAGGATGGCTTATATTAGCATTTCAATTTTTTAAAAAGCAAACTACTTCATAAAAAAAGATATTAACAAAAAATAGTTAATAAAATAATTTAAAAATTTGTTCGTTATAAAAACGATAACTTAAATTTGATATTATAAAAAAACATTACTCAATATATTATGCAAACCAAATATGATAGTGCGAAAACTACTTCGCTAGAGAATTATGGTATTAAGAATGATAATATCCATTGGAATCTTTCACCAGAAAAATTAGTGCAAATTTGCTTAGATAAAAATCAAGGAAGTTTAGCAAGTTCAGGAGCTTTAGCTGTTAATACAGGTAAATTTACAGGACGATCACCAAAAGATCGTTTTATTGTAAAAGATGAAATTTCAGCAGATCGTGTTTGGTGGGATGGAAATATAAACCAACCTTTTGATGAAGCTAAATTTGATACACTATACAATAAAGTTGTAGCATATTTGTCTACAAAAGAACTGTATGCAAGAGATGCTTTTGCTGTTGCTGATAAAACATACCAAGTTCCCTTACGTGTAGTAACCGAATTGCCTTGGGTTAGTTTATTTGCATATAATATGTTTATTAGACCAAAAAAAGAGGAATTAGAAAATTTTTCACCAGAATGGATCGTATTACAAGCACCTTCTTTTATGGCTGTGCCAGATAGAGATGGTACTAGACAAGAAAATTTTACTATCCTTAGTTTTAAACGAAAAGTAGTACTTATTGGTGGTTCTGGTTATACAGGTGAAGTAAAAAAAGGAATTTTTTCTGCTTTGAATTTTACCTTACCAGTTTTTAAAAAAACATTTCCGATGCATTGTTCTGCAAATCAGGGCGAAAAAGGAGATACAGCAATATTTTTTGGTTTGTCAGGAACAGGGAAAACAACCTTATCCGCAGATAAAAACAGAAGATTAATAGGTGATGATGAGCATGGTTGGACTCCAGACAATAAAATATTTAATATTGAAGGAGGGTGCTATGCAAAAGTAATTGATTTATCTGCCGAAAAAGAACCAGAAATATTCGGAGCAATTAAAAAAGGTGCGTTATTAGAAAATGTAATTTTTAAAAAAGATACAAATGAAGTAGATTTTGAGGATGTTTCTATAACACAAAATACACGAGTGAGTTATCCAATACATCATATCGAAAATATAAAAGTACCATCTATTGGTGAAAACCCTAAAAACATTTTCTTTTTAACAGCTGATGCTTTTGGTGTTTTACCTCCGATTTCTAAACTGACACCAGGTCAAGCAGCATATCATTTTATTTCAGGATATACAGCAAAAGTTGCAGGTACGGAAGAAGGAGTTAACGAGCCATTACCTTCTTTTTCTGCTTGTTTCGGTGCACCATTTATGCCATTGCATCCTACAAAATATGCCGAAATGCTTTCTGCAAAAATGAAAGAAACAAATGTAAATGTTTGGTTGGTAAATACAGGTTGGACTGGTGGTCCTTACGGAATAGGTAATCGAATGAAATTAAAATATACAAGAGCAATGATTAATGCTGCTTTGGATGGTAAATTGAATGATGTTGAATATGTAAACCATCCTATTTTTAAACTAGCAATGCCAACATCTTGTGAGAGTGTACCTACCGAAGTGTTAAGCCCTAAAGATACTTGGTCTGATAAAGAAGCGTATGATGCAAAAGCAAACGAATTAGCAAAATCGTTTCACAAAAATTTTGAAACTTTTAAAGATTTAGCGAATGCGGAAATCTTAAACGGAGCTCCAATTCAATAATAAATTTTGAAAATTATTTTTAAAACCATCTAAAAATATTTTGATTCTGAAAAAGAACGATGTATTTTTAGATGGTTTTTATTTTTTAATACTAATAAATTGAAAAAAAAACGAAACATAACCGTTGCGGGAGTTCCAGAACATTTTAATTTGCCATGGCATTTGGCAATAGAAAAAGGTGCTTTTCAAAAAAAAGGAATTCATTTAACATGGAAAGATTACCATGGCGGAACAGGAGCAATGTGTAAAGCATTGCAAAATAAAGAAACTGATGTAGCTTTACTTTTAACCGAAGGTGCTGTAAAAGATATTATAAACTCTAAACATAGTAAAATTGTTAAGATATATGTGAAATCACCATTACTTTGGGGAATTCATGTAGGGAAAAATTCAGTAATTAATACAATTAGCGATTTAGAAAATGCTAAAATTGCTATTAGTAGATTTGGTTCAGGTTCGCATTTAATGGCAAAAATAAATGCCTTTAATAATAATTTTAATCCAGATAATTTAGAATACGAAATTATTAAAAATTTAGATGGTGGAATTGAATATATTTCCAGTAATGAAAATGCGTATTTTTTATGGGAGCATTTTACTACAAAACCTTTTGTACTAAATAATACGGTAAAACGAATTGCGAATATTCAAACACCTTGGTCTTGTTTTGTTATGGCTGTTAGAAATGACGTTTTATTGGATAATTCAGAGGCTATAAAAACGATAATCAAAATAATAAACAAGCAAATTAAAGAGATTGAAAAGAATAAATTTTCAACTAAA
>CAMZLT010000033.1 GCA_947311745.1 uncultured Flavobacteriaceae bacterium
TGAACATTTTCAATTATAGCAAGTGGTTTAGCTTTGTATAGAAAATGTATGAATTTTTTAGACATGTCTATATAAAATAAGAGGCGATAATCCGTAGGATTATCGCCTCTTATTTTATATAGACATGTCTAAAAAATTCATATATTTTCTATACAAAGCTAAACCACTTGCTATAATTGAAAATGTTCAAAATTTATTTTGCTCAAAATTGGATGCAATTATTTCATTAAAATTTTTAAGATAATTTATTATGATAATCTGTTTTTTTTTTAGTAGATTTACGACTTAATTTTATATGAAATGGACGATAATTTTTCACCTAAAGTAAAAGACGTAATAGCTTACAGTAGAGAAGAAGCAATACGATTGCGACACGATTTTATTGGTACAGAACATCTTGTTTTAGGTTTATTGAGAAGTAAAGAAGGAAAAGCAATTGAAATTTTAGAAACACTAGATATAGATTTTGAGTTTCTTAGAAAAAAAATTGAAACACTTAGTCCTGCAAATCACGATGTTAAAGAAGTTACTTCTAAAAAATTGCATTTAACAAAACAAGCAGATAGAGCAATTAAAACCACTTTTTTAGAAGCAAAATTGTATAAAAGCGATTCTGTAAATACAGCACATTTACTATTGTGTATTTTGCGAAACGATAACGATCCTACAACAAAGCTATTGCAAAAATTTAATATAAATTACAATGAAGTTAAAGCAATATTTAATGAATTGTTTATGGATACAGAAGAAACAGAAATGGATGAAATTGACGATTTAAGTGATTTTAAAGCTTCTAATGAAGGTAGTTTTGAGGAACGAAAGAATCCATTTGAAAATACACCTAAAAAACCAGCATTAAAATCTAAAAAATCAAAAACACCCGTTTTAGATAATTTTGGTAGAGATTTAACTTTTTTAGCAGAAAATGATAAACTAGATCCTGTTGTTGGTAGAAAAAATGAAATTGAACGAATCTCACAAATATTAAGTAGACGTAAAAAAAATAATCCGATTTTAATTGGTGAACCAGGAGTTGGTAAATCTGCAATTGCCGAAGGTTTAGCATTGCGAATTATCCAACGGAAAGTTTCTAGAATTTTATTCGATAAACGAATTGTAGCCTTAGATTTAGCAAGTTTGGTTGCAGGTACAAAATATCGTGGTCAATTTGAAGAAAGAATGAAGGCATTGATGAACGAGTTAGAAAAAAATGATGATATCATTCTTTTTATTGACGAAATCCATACTATTGTTGGTGCAGGAGGAGCAACAGGCTCATTAGATGCTAGTAATATGCTAAAACCTGCATTAGCTCGTGGAGAGATACAATGTATTGGAGCAACAACTTTAGATGAATATCGACAAAATATCGAAAAAGATGGTGCTTTAGAACGTCGTTTTCAAAAAGTAATTGTCGAGCCAACATCTGTAGAAGAAACCATTCAGATTTTAAATAATATTAAAAGTAAATACGAAGATCATCATAATGTAACGTATACAGATGATGCTATTGAAGCTTGTGTAAAACTTACAAATAGATATATGACCGATCGTTTTTTACCAGACAAAGCTATTGATGCACTAGACGAAGCTGGTTCTAGAATTCATATTACAAATATTGTCGTTCCTGAACGTATTTTAGAATTAGAAAAGGAATTAGACGATATTAAAAACGAAAAAATTGAAGTCGTTAAAAACCAAAAATATGAAGAAGCTGCAAAACTTCGTGATGATGAAAAACGGATAGAAAATGAATTGCAAAAAGAACAGCAACTTTGGGATGAAAATTCTAAATTAAAACGAGAAACTGTTACCGAAGATAATGTTGCAGAAGTAATTTCAATGATGACAGGCATTCCTGTAAATAGAGTTGCCGAAGCAGAAACCAATAGATTGGCAGAATTACCTAAGCTAATAAAAGGAAAAGTAATTGGTCAAGATGAAGCTGTTAAAAAAGTAGTTAAAGCAATTCAACGAAATCGCGTTGGTTTAAAAGATCCAAATAAACCAATCGGTTCGTTTATCTTTTTAGGCTCAACAGGAGTTGGAAAAACACAACTTGCAAAAGTGCTTGCAACTGAATTATTTGATAATGCCGATGCATTAATTCGTATTGATATGAGCGAATATATGGAAAAATTTGCAATTTCACGACTTGTAGGTGCTCCTCCAGGATATGTTGGATACGAAGAAGGTGGACAATTAACCGAAAAAGTTCGTCGTAAACCATATTCTGTTGTTTTATTAGATGAAATTGAAAAAGCACATCCTGATGTGTTTAATATGCTACTTCAGATTTTAGATGATGGTTTTATAACCGATAGCCTTGGTAGAAAAATTGACTTCCGTAATACGATAATTATAATGACCTCTAATATCGGAGCAAGAAAATTAAAAGATTTTGGACAAGGTGTTGGGTTTAGCACAGCAACAAAAAAAGAACAATCTGACGATCATGCAAAAAGCATTATTGAAAATGCTCTAAAAAAGAGTTTTGCTCCTGAATTTTTAAATCGTATTGATGATGTAATTGTCTTTAATTCATTGGATAAAGCAGATATTCATAAAATTATTGATATTGAACTAGAAAAATTATTGTCTAGAATTAAAGATTTAGGTTATACATTAACATTAACCGATAAAGCAAAAGATTTTATTGTAGAAAAAGGATATGACAAGCACTATGGTGCAAGACCCTTAAAAAGAGCTATTCAAAAATATATAGAGGATGCTTTAGCTGAAGAAATTGTATCGAATAATCTTAAAGAAAACGATTCTATTTTAATGGATTTAAATACAGAAACTAGTGAGCTAACTATTAAAATTGAATAGTTTTTTGGTGTGAAATGCCTGTATTGATGATAAACTTTATCAACGGTTTGTATATGGTTAGTTAACTTTTAAAATTACTGATTTTTTTGGAGTTATGGTTTAAACTTAATTTAAAAATCAACATGGAGTTAGATAATTCGTATGATTAATTATACAAGTTATTTAGGGAGAGTTACTTGTTAAAATATTTTGTAGCCTAATATAATAGATACAGTTTTGTAATCAGAAATCCAATAAGCGTAGTTCCTTAAAATTTCTCGTGGTGTTTGAAATCTTAATTCTAAAGAATATTTATTATAGTTGTAACCAAATCCAAATGCAAAATTATTTCTTGTGTCAATTTTAAGTGAATTAATATTTGAGCCATCTTTTCTTTCAAATTCAATAATTGAATTCGATGATAAATCGAATACGAAAGAAGCATTAATAAATAATTTTGTGTTCTTTTTCAAAAATAAATAATGCCTAAGGCCTACGGGGATTTCTATAGATTTGTAATTTACATTACTAATAAGTTTACCACCAGATACATTACTAACATCGGTAATTTTTTTAGATTTATAATTTCGATATGTTGGCTCAATTATAATTCCCCATATATTTTTATTGAATGGTAATATGAATTCGGCTTCTGCACCAATCCTTAAACCTAATTTATTATCAAAATTTGTGTTTTTTAAATTTGAGACATTATTATGGATTGATAAAGAAGAACTATTTACACCTATTCTTACACTTAAATTAAATAAATCTTTTTTAGCTTTTTTTTCGAAAGTTATAAAGTTACTATTTGAGCATTGGTTATAAGTAATAAAAATATTGATCAACTCTTTTTGTTTGTAATTTAAGTATTTTATTTTGTTGAAAGAAATGTCAGAGCACTTTAAGTTGTTGATTAGTTGACTTTTATAATTTTCATTTTTTCTTATTTGGTTATTTGAGGTTAGGTACGATTTGTAAATAAGTTGCTTTATTGGCTGTTTACCTATTTTAAAGAAATATTTTATTAAACTATTGTCTTTGTATTTATAGAGAGAGGATTTTCCTTCTATCAAAACTTTTAAAAATATGGTTTTTTTTTCGAAATTAGGATTTCTATTTTTACTCAACCTATCTAAGTTTTCAGACGATGTATCGATATCAACGGTTGATTTTATATACTTTGAATAATTGTCAATACCAAATTCAAGAATATCATTTAACTTAGCTACTTTTACTTTATCAGTATCAGATATTTTATACTCAATTTCTGTTGGGTTGTTTTTCCAATCAATATTTTTAATTAGACATTTTTTTTTGTTTCCAGTATTTTGTATAATGTATCCTTTTTCGAATATTATTTGAGAATAAGAATTTATTAATAAGAAAATTAATAATAAGGTGATTAAGTTTTTTTTTCATTTTATGTGATTAATTTTTTTTCATTTTATTTTCAAACCTAATTTTACATCCGCAGTATCGCTAAAGCGATATTGTCGTGATACAAATCTGTTGTAAAGTTAGATTAATTATTTTGCATTCACAAGCAAATTTGATAGCTTTTAATAACTTTCCCTCAATTTCTGTATCTGAATCCATTAGTTTGATGCGTATCGAAAAACGAGTATTCTCAATAATGACGTACAGTTTGGCTTTGTAATAGAAAATGTATGAATTTTTCGGGTTAAGGTTAAATAA
>CAMZLT010000034.1 GCA_947311745.1 uncultured Flavobacteriaceae bacterium
ATATAAAGTACAGTTATGATGCCGCAAATTCTGTTTGGGTTATTGTTCAAAAAAAGGCATATACGTATGTTTCATCAACAAATTTGGTAAGTTTAGAAGAAACGTTTGCTTGGGATTCTGTAGCGAGTACTTATTTTGCTGTTACAAGAAAAAATTATACTTATGATAGCAATAATAATAACACGTTAGAAATATTTGAATATTTTGATACAACTTCTTCTTTATGGGTTAATTCAAGTAAAAAAAGTAATATATTTGATGCTAATGATGATTTAATCGAAACAATAAGTTATTATTGGCAAAACAACGCTTGGGTTCCTAGTCTTAAATCAACTTATACAAGAAATTCTGTAGGAAGTGTTACTCTAGCTGAATCTTTCAATTATGATTCCGTAGCTCAAACTTGGATGTCAACTCCAAGTGATAGAAATATGCCTACATATAGTAATCCATCTATTTCTGCAACAGAATTAATTATACCTGATGAAATAGCAATTAATAATTATGCATATGGTCAATTATTTAATGAAAAACTGGATGTTGTTGGTAAAGAGTTTAATAATACTCCTTATGAAAGACGCGAACTTACTTACACACAGATGAATGTTACTGCAAATGTTGCAAATGTTTCAGAATTAGATTTAAGTATTTATCCAAATCCTGTTTTAAATACATTTCAAATTCAAGGTGTTGAAAATTTAACAGATTTTAAATTAAAAATTTACGATATAAAAGGGCAATTGTTAATGTCAAAAGAAAATGAAACTACAATAAATCTAGAAAGTTTAACATCAGGTTATTATATGTATAGATTAGAAGCTAAAGAAGGATATAAAACTGGAAAAATAATTAAGTTATAAGATTTGATTATATAAAACCCTTACGGATTTTAAGGTATAGTAAAAAACTCAATTGAATTTTTTAATTCAATTGAGTTTTTTTATGGATAGCTATAATAAAATAGACGTTATTTTATAAAGCTTTTATTATTGAGAAATATTTTATCGCATTCCTTTCATCATTTGCATCATTTTTCTTCCACCGCCACCTTGCATCATTTTCATCATTTTGCTCATTTGTGTAAATTGTTTTAGTAGCTGGTTTACTTCTTGCACGCTTGTCCCAGAACCTTTTGCGATGCGTTTTTTTCGTGAAGCGTTAATTACACTTGGTTTACTTCTTTCGCTAGGAGTCATAGAATGGATAATTGCTTCAATACCTTTAAAGGAATCATCATCAATATCTACATCTTTCATAGCTTTACTCGCACCAGGAATCATTCCGATAAGATCTTTCATGTTTCCCATTTTTTTAATTTGCTGAATTTGTTTTAAGAAATCATCAAATCCAAATTGATTTTTAGCGATTTTCTTTTGTAGTTTTCTAGCTTCCTCTTCATCAAATTGTTCTTGTGCCCTTTCTACTAAAGAAACCACATCACCCATTCCTAAAATACGATCAGCCATACGATCAGGATGGAATACATCAATGGCTTCCATTTTTTCGCCAGTACCAATAAACTTTATAGGTTTATTAACAACAGATTTTATCGATAAAGCAGCTCCACCACGCGTATCACCATCTAATTTTGTTAGTATAACACCATCGAAATTTAGAATTTCATTAAAAGTTTTGGCTGTATTTACAGCATCTTGACCTGTCATAGAATCTACAACAAATAAGGTTTCTTGTGGTTGAATAGCTTTGTGAATATTTGAAATTTCTTTCATCATTTCTTCATCAATTGCTAAACGACCAGCAGTATCAATAATTACTACGTTTTTTGCGTTTGCTTTTGCGTGTTTGATAGCATTTTTAGCAATTTCAACAGGATTTTTATTTTCTGGCTCTGCATATACTTCTACACCAATTTGTTCACCAACAACTTGAAGCTGGTTTATCGCAGCAGGTCTATACACATCACAACCAACTAATAATACGTTTTTACTCTTTTTTGTTTTTAAAAAATTAGCAAGTTTTCCTGAAAAAGTTGTTTTTCCAGAACCTTGTAAACCAGACATTAAAATTACCGAAGGATTTCCTTTAAGATTAATACCAACGGTTTCGCCACCCATTAAATCGGTTAATTCGTCTTTAACCAACTTAACCATTAACTGACCAGGGTTTAAGGTCGTTAATACATTCTGCCCAATTGCTTTTTCTTGAACTCTTTTAGTAAATTCTTTAGCAATTTTAAAGTTAACATCGGCATCTAGTAAAGCACGTCTTACTTCTTTTAAGGTTTCTGCTACATTTATTTCGGTAATTTTTCCGTGTCCTTTTAATACGTGAAATGCTTTATCTAGTTTGTCGCTTAAATTATTAAACATAATATTTTAGAATTGTTAAATTATTTATTAAGAATTAGCAAAGATAAAAATTTCTCTTTGTATAGAAAGGATTATGTGTACATTTTTTATATGATAATGTTGTATCTTTGTAGGCTAACAAAATAATATTTATTATTATGGGATTTTTTGACAAATTATTTAAAAAAACAAAAAATGTAGCGGATGAAGCTGTTGAAATCGGAAAGGATTTAGTAGAAAATGCTTCGGATATAGCAGATGATGTATTCGATAAAGCAAAAGAAGTAGGCGAAGATTTATTAGAAAAAGGTACGGAAATCGCAAAAGACGCAAAGGTTGTTGGTAAAGAATTACTCGATAATACTAGCGATATTATTGATGATGTTGTAGATAAATCTAAAGAAATTGGAGCAGAGGTTTTAGAAAAAGGAAAAGTAGTAGCAGATAAAACTCCTGATTTTATTGACGAAAAAATAGCACAGGCAAAAGAAGTTGGAAGTGAAATTTTAGATAAAGGAAAAGATTTTGCATCTAAAGCTGTCGCATCTACCGAAACGGTTATTCATAAAGCTACGGATGCTTTAAAAAACGAAAAAAACACAGAAGAGGAGTAATTAGCATGCACTTATTTTTAAGATAAATAAAAGCAACTTAACCCGAAAAATTCATATATTTTCTATTACAAAGCCAAACTGCCTGCTATAATTGAAAATGCTCAAAATTTATTTAGCTCAGAATTGGGCTACAATTAGCTCACGCTTTTTTTTTATTTTTTAAAGGTGTTTGTGAACCACTTCGTTAGGTTTATTTCGCTAAAAAATTCCTGTGCTTCCCAATTTTATTGGTATTTTGACTTTTCATAACGAAAACCTGTGAATTTTTCGGGTTAATATTGGGTAGTACAGTTGAGAAACACAAACATAGTATTGATTATGTTTTGTATCTAAAAATGAGTATTATAGATGATGATATGCAGTTTAGTTTTGCAGTAGAAATACCTTTTTAGTTAAGCTTATTATTCATAATAGTACGATAGAACGAAATATACAAAAAAAATAATTAGTAACTGCTAATTTATATCAATAAATAGAATATTTTTCTGATGTAATTTTACAATACAATTAATTTCATACCAATTTAAAACCTAAGAAAATATTTATTTACAAGTTATGTAACCATTAAAAATAAAAACACATGAAAACATACGATGAAAAACACTTAAAAAATGTTGCTTTTGTAGGTGCTCATAATAGCGGAAAAACTACACTTACAGAAACAATGCTCTTTGAAGCAGGATTAGTTAAACGTCGTGGAGCTGTACTAGATAAAAATACAGTTAGCGACTACCACGAAATTGAAAAAGAAAGACAAGCTTCGGTGTTCGCCACACCATTACATACCGAATGGCGAAACTACAAAATTAACATTATAGATACTCCTGGTTTAGATGATTTTATTGGTGAAATTGCTGCAACAATGCGTGTTGCAGATACTATTGTAATGCTTGTTAATGCACAAAATGGTGTAGAAATCGGCACAAAAATATTATGGAATTATATAGATAAATATCAAAAACCAACCGTTTTTGTTATTAATCAAATTGACCATGAAAAAGCAATATTTGACGAGTCTATAGCAAGTATTGTAGATTTAGTTGGTAATAATGTCGTACAAATTCAATATCCATTATTAGTAGATAATGCACAATGTATTATAGATGTACTTAAAATGAAAATGTACAAATTCTCCGAAAATGGTGGAAAACCAGAAAAATTAGCAATTCCTGATTCTGAAATTGAAAAAGCAAATCAATTACACAACGAATTGGTAGAAAAAGCAGCCGAAAACGACGAACAATTAATGGAATTGTATTTTGATAAAGGAACACTTAACGAAAATGAAATGCGTGAAGGTATTAAAAAAGGAATGCTACACCACGAACTTTTCCCTGTATTTTGCACTTCAGCTTTAAATGATATGGGTTCTGGTAGACTCATGGGATTTATTGATAATGTAGCACCATCAGCTATTGATTTAAAACCAGAACAAAGTGTAGAAGGAGAAACCATAAATCGTTTACAAACCAAAACAAGTATCTTTATTTTTAAAACTTTACACGAACCAAATGTAGGACAAATAAGTTATTTTAAAGTAAAATCAGGCAAGGTTTTACAAAATGATAAATTAATTAATTCTAGGACAAACGAAACAGAAACTATCAACCAACTTTTTATATTAAATGGTAAAAATAGAGAAATCGTAAATCAATTAAATGTAGGTGATATTGGATCAACTATAAAACTCAAAAATACATTTACAAATGACACACTTAGTAAAAGTGGTAAAATTACCATAAAACCTATTCAATTTCCGCAACCACGAGTAACCAAGGCAGTTTTTACTCCAAATAAAAAAGACGAAGAAAAACTTAACGATGCTCTTAAAAAGACACACCAACAAGATCCAACAG
>CAMZLT010000035.1 GCA_947311745.1 uncultured Flavobacteriaceae bacterium
ATAATAGGAGAAGAAACAGGAGCTACTTACAGTACGCATCCAGGTAGAGGAACAACAGCACTAAAAAACACAAAACTTGGTATGCAAATAGGTACAGAAAGAGAATCTGTAAATGTTCCTAAATTAGTTTTAGACAAGGGTATAATTCCAGATATAAATATTGAGCTAAAGCTATTTGATATAATAAACGGCAATGACCCATTGTTGAACTATATTTTGAAAGAATAGACAAATGAATGTAAAGTCAGTTTCCAACAAAATGTAAACGTAATTGCGGGTTTAGTGCTAAATTCAAGTTTGTACCTTTGAATAAAATTTAGCGACAAAAGGGTAAGTGCTTTTAAAGGCCCAACTATTCATATACAAACCGTTACTAAAGCCATCATCAATACAGGTGTTTTATGCAAAAAAGTTTACAAGGTTAATTCTGTAAAAATTTCAGTTAGCGATTGCTCTTTTGTTAGAATATCTAAATTACTATCTACAACTATTTTTCCTTTTTTAATTATAATTACACGATTACAAATTGCCTCTACTTCTTGCATAATATGTGTAGAAAATAAAACGGTTTTAGTTTTACCTATTTCTTTAATTAGTTTTCGGATACTAATCAACTGATTTGGATCTAAACCTGTGGTTGGTTCATCTAAAATTAAGACTTGTGGATTATGCAATAAAGCTGCAGCCAAACCAACTCGTTGCCGATATCCTTTAGATAGTTCTTTAATTTTTTTATGACTTTCGAGTTGTAATTCAACCAAATTAATAGTTTTAGTAATATTTTCTTTAGAAACGTTATGCAAATTAGCACAAAACTCTAAATATTCTTTTACGTACATATCCAAATATAACGGATTGTGTTCTGGTAAATATCCTACCGAACTTTTTACAGCATTTGCATCTGTAGATACATCTAATCCATTTACTAAAACAACTCCTTCATCTTGCTGTAAATACGTTGTGAGAATTTTCATCATAGTAGATTTTCCTGCTCCATTTGGACCTAAAAAACCAACAATTTCTCCTGAATTTACCCTAAAATTAATTGAATCTAAAGCTTTTTGCTTTCCGTAAAATTTACTAACATTTTTTACTTCTATAGACATAAACGTATGAGTTTGATTTTTAAAGAAAACGCAATTACTATCAATTTATTAAAATTTCTAAAACAATTATTTACCACGTTCACCAACAAAATTATCGTGTTTATTTTGAAAAAGAACATTAAACGTGGTCAAACTACCATAAATACGAGTAATATATTGTTGCAAATCGACCTTTTCTTGATCGTCTAAATTTTTACTAGAATTAATTTTTTGTTCCATTACTCTAATTCGATCCCTAACCATAACTATTTTATGAAAAAAAGTATCCATCGGAATTTCTTTAGATTTAAGATTGGTGTCTTTTGGCTCTAAAATTAATGTTCCTCCTTTATATTTTTCCGCTATTGGCGAAACGGGTGTAATATCACTCCATTTTTGTAAAATAGCACGCAAAGATTTTTCCACCTCATACAAACTAACCGAATCAATATCATCAGACTCTAAAGCCTCAATAATTTCAAATTCTGAGTCAATAGCAATTGTTTCTAAACCAGAATCTATAAAGGTAATCCAATAATGCTGTGCTGTTAAATTTGTTACTACACCAACACCATAAGTGCTGTGTTTTATTCGAGAACCAATACCTAATAATTTCATTTTTTTAATTTTAATGAGATAAAATATAAACACCAAAAAGAGTTACACCAAAATACACGGCAATAGTCATTGCACCAGCATAATCCTTAGCAACACGCTGCCCAAAAAGCAAAGCTAATAAAACTTTTGCTGCAACAATAGTAGCAAGTAAACCAAAAAATGTACTTTCAGAAGTATAAATCTTAATAATTCCTACAATAGCTAAAATACCTGCAATCATTTCACCAATTGTTACCACTACTAATAAAAAAGTAGCGGTTTTATGCAAAAAAGTTTTTTCAAAAACCGATTTTATATACGAAACATTTCCTTGCCAATCGGTAATTTTATCGATTCCTGATTGTAAAAAAGTAATAACAATAAAAGCCAAAATTAATAATTCAGCTGCATATTTTGTGCTAATTTCAAATAAGGTATTCATAATTTTTATGTATTTGCAACAAATATAAAACAAACTATGGCACTTGTATATTATTTTAATAAAATTCTTTAATATTTTGTACTTTTACACAAATTCACAAAACCATTTTATCTTTTAAAAATTATGCAAATTCACACCAAAAAAATTGCCGTATTTTTCTTTTTATTATTAAGTATCTTATCTTGTAAAAAAGACAAAAACAGCAAAACAAACAACCTTTTTAAATATCGGGAATATATATATTACACCACTTCAGGCGTTGTTTCGACAACAGCACCAATTAAAATTGTAGTAACCAAAGATGTAGATTCTTGGGAGGATAACACCAAAATTAACGACGATATTTTAAGCATTTCGCCATCTGTAAAAGGAACATTACAAACTCAAGGAAAACGAACGCTTATATTTCTACCTGAAAACCCCTTAAAACCAAACACAGAATATACTGTAAATTTAAAATTGAGTGCCTTATTCCAAACCAAGACCAATCTTAAAAATTACCAGTTTGCTTTTAAAACCATCGAACAAAATTTTAACCTTACCGTAAACGACCTACAATCGTATTCAAAAGAATGGCAATTTCTAAACGGAAACATCAAACTAGCAGACAATTTACCTATTGAACAAGCAAAAAAACTTGTTCAAGCAACACAAAACGAAAAAAAACTAAAAATAAAATGGGAAAATGATATTCTTTCTGCAAGAAATTATTCTTTTAAAATTGATAGTATTCAACGATTACAAAACGATTCGAAAATTACTATAAAATGGGATGGAAACGCTATCGGAATAGACAACAAAGGCGAAAACGAATTTAAAATTTTAGGACGAAATAATTTTTCGGTAATTGCAATTAGTATTGAACACAATCCAGAACTACACTTAAAAATAAACTTTTCTGATCCGTTAAAAAAACAGCAAAATTTTGCAGGATTAGTTACTATTCAAAACAAACAAAATTTAAAATTTGTGGTTGAAGGAAACACCTTAAAAGTATATCCAAAAAACCGAATAGTAGGCAATGTACAAGTACAAGTACACAAAGGAATAAAAAGCTCGGATGGTGTGAAAATAAAAAAACCATACAACGAAACCGTTACCTTTGAGCAACTAAAACCTGAAATTAAGCTACTTAGTAACGGTGTAATTTTACCAACTTCCGAAAATTTACGCATTAATTTTGAAGCGGTTAATCTTAAAAAAGTAGATGTACGTATCATCAAAATTTTTGAAAATAATATCCTTCAATTTTTGCAAGAGAACAATTTAAACTCTAATAATTACTATGAAATCCGTAAAGTAGGAAGGCGAATTGCAAAAAAAACCATCACTTTAATAAAAAACGATTTAGAAAACGACGGTAAATTTAAAACCTATTCTATTGATTTGGCAAAAATGATAAAAACCGATCCTGGAGCAATATACAGAGTAGAATTTTCTATGAAAAAAGAATATTCTCTTTACGCTTGTGATGGCTCGGAAATCGTTTCAAACGAAGAAGAATATGATGAAGAAGCTTATTACGAAGATGACTTTTACTACAACGAATCCGAAAATTACTCTACCCAAGAAGCAAAAGAATTTGACGAAAAAGAGGAACAATATTGGGATAATCTAATATATAGCTATCGCAACAACTATTACAATTGGCGTGATAGAAAAAATCCGTGTAAAAAAGCCTATTATAACAATCAAGAACGTATTGTTTCGCAAAACGTATTGGCTTCAAACTTAGGAATAATTGTAAAAAAAGGCGAAAATAAAGATTACCATTTTGCAGTAACAAATATTTTAACAACCGAACCAATATCTGGAGCTAAAATTACTATATACAATTACCAACAACAAGAAATTGCAAGTACAAAAACCGACAATCAAGGCTTTGCAAAACTAAACGAAAATAAAAATGCCTATTTTGCCATTGCCTCAAACGGTTTAAACACTTCATATATAAAATTAGACGATGGTCGTTCGTTATCGTTAAGTAAATTTAACGTTTCAGGTAAAAAAGTAGCCAAAGGTTTACTTGGTTATATTTATGGTGAACGTGGTGTTTGGAGACCTGGTGACACACTACATTTAGGCTTTATTTTAAACGATAAAACCAATCCATTACCAAAAAACCATCCTGTAAAACTAGAAGTTACCGATGCAAAACAAAAATTAATCTATAAAAACGTACAATCGCAAGGTATAAATGGTTTTTATCGCTTTGATGTACCAACTTCTGACACTGCTCCAACAGGAAACTGGAATGCAACTGTAAGCGTTGGTGGTGCAACATTTTATAAAAACTTAAAAGTAGAAACTATAAAACCAAATAGATTAAAACTACAAATAGATTTTCCAGAAACGGTGCTACATGCAAAAGATCCCATCGCAGGAAAATTACAAGTAAAATGGTTGCATGGTGCTCCTGCTAAAAATTTAAAAGCCGATATTAAAGTCCGCTTTTCAAGCACAAATACTGGATTTAAAAACTATCCTAAATACGTATTTAACGATCCAATAAAAACGTTTTACAACGATGAAACAAATATTTTTAATGGCACTTTAGACCAAAATGGTGAAGTGAATTTTTCAAAAAAAGTAAACTTTAAGGGTAAAGCAGCAGGAATGCTACGAGCAACCTTTTTAACACGTGCTTTTGAAAAAGGAGGGGATTTTTCTATGGATGTTTTCTCTAAAAATTATGCTCCTTATATTTCGTTTGTTGGATTAAAATCGCCTAAAGAACAAGCGTATGGTTCGTTTTATACTAACGAAGATGTAACTTTCGATGTCGTTACCGTAGATGACACAGGAAAACCTATAAAACGAAACGGTTTAGAAGTTCGTATTTACGAAATAAAATGGCGTTGGTGGTGGAGTTCGTCTTACGACGATTTGGCTTCTTATGTAAGTAAACGTTATAATAAAGAGTATAAATCTTTCAAAATTAATACCGATGCCAACGGAAAAGCATCTTTTAAGGTTCGTGTAGATGAAAAAGACGATTACTACGGTGGACGCTATTTAATTCGTGTTTACGATCCAAAAAGCGGACACGCAACTGGTAGAACGGCATATTTTTATAGAGATTGGTGGAAACGACAATCTAATAACGACCCAGAAGCTGCAAAAATGCTAGTTTTTACTTCGGATAAAGACAAATACAATGTTGGCGAAACAGCAAAAATATCTTTTCCAAGCGGAACGGTTGGTCGTGCTTTAGTTAGTATTGAAAACGGAAACACCGTTTTAAGTCAAAAATGGGTAAAAACAAAAAAAGGCGAAACGGTTATAGATATTCCGATTACCAAAGAAATGGCTCCAAATATGTTTGTAAATATTTCACTTTTACAACCACACGCATCGGTTGAAAACGATTTACCTTTGCGTCTTTACGGAATTATTCCAATTATGGTAGAAGATCCAAATACCATTTTACAACCAGTAATTAAAATGCCAGATTCATTAAAACCTGAAGAAAATTTTACCGTAAAAGTAAGCGAAAAAAATGGTAAAAAAATGACCTATACTCTTGCTGTTGTTGACGAAGGCTTATTAGATTTAACACGATTTAAAACACCAAATGCGTGGAAAGATTTTTATCAAAAACAAGCTTTAGGTGTAAAAACTTGGGATATTTTTGATGATGTAATTGGTGCGTATTCTGGTAGTATTGAACAAGTATATGCAATTGGTGGTGATGGCGAAGGAAAATCTAAAAAAGCAAAAAAAGCAAATCGTTTTAAACCTGTTGTAATGTATTTAGGTCCTTTTACTTTAGAAAAAGGAAAATCTAAAAAGCATACTATTAAAATGCCAAAATACATTGGCTCGGTTAGAACCATGGTTATTGCAGGTGATAAAAATAATCCTGCTTATGGTGCTACTGAAAAGGCAACTCCTGTAAAAAAGCCATTAATGGTTTTAGCTTCTTTGCCAAGAAAATTAAGTCCTGGAGAAAAAGTAACACTTCCTGTTACCGTTTTTGCTATGGAAAAGAAAGTAAAAAATGCTGCAATTTCATTAAAATTAAGTAACGGAATTAAAATTGTTGGTACAAAAACACAACAAATACATTTTGATAGACCAGACGAAAAAATGGTATATTTTGAATTAGATGTTACCGAAGCAAAAGGAATTAACACCATTGAAGTTGTAGCAAAAGGCAATGGCGAAAAAGCATCCTATAAAGTTGAAATAGATGTAGTAAATCCAAATCCTATAACTAATAAAACAACCGATATTATTTTGGAAGCAAACCAAAGCCAAACTATAAATTTTGATACTTTTGGTATTAAAGGAAGTAATTTTGCTACAATAGAACTTTCTACTTTACCTCCAATGAATTTTACCGAAAGATTACAATACCTTATCCAATATCCTCACGGATGTGTAGAACAAACAACCTCTAGTGTTTTTCCGCAATTATATCTAGATAATATTTTTGATTTAACTGCTCAGAAAAAACAAAAAATTCAAGAAAATATTAAAGCTGCAATTAAAAAACTTGGCGATTTTCAAGTGCCAAACGGTGGTTTGAGTTATTGGCAAGGATTAAACGATGCGGATGACTGGGGAACTTCATATGCTGGTCATTTTATGCTAGAAGCCGAGAAAAAAGGATACACTCTTCCGTTAACGTTTATTAGTAATTGGTTGCGATACCAACAACAACAAGCAAAAAGTTGGCGTATGAATTCTAGATGGAATAATACTTCTAGTCAAGCATATCGTTTATACACACTTGCTTTAGCAAATCACCCAGATTTATCCTCGATGAATCGATTGCGAGAAGAAAATCTAAGCAACGATTCTAAATGGCGATTAGCAGCAGCTTATGCCTTGGCAGGACAATCTGAAATTGCACAACGTTTAGCTAATACTGCAAATATAGACTTTAAACCATATCGCTACGATTATTTTAACTATGGTTCGCCAGACAGAAATCGTGCAATGGCTTTAGAAACTATGGTAATTATTAATAAAGATAAAACATCAATGCTAAACTTAGCCAAAGATATTGCAAAAAAGCTATCTAGTAAAAGTTGGATGAACACCCAAACTACAGCATATAGTTTATACGCAATGGCAAAAATGGTAGAACAAAATGGAGGAAAAGGACTACACGTTAGTTACACACCAAACTTTAAAGGAAGCACAGAAATCGTTAAAACAACTAAATCTGTTGCCGAAAGAGACACAAAAATACACCACGGAAACAATACTGTTACACTTAACAATAAAGGGAATAATACTGTTTTTGTGCGTTTAATACAATCTGGTATTTTACCTTTAGGACAAGAAATTGTAGAACAACGTGGTTTACGAATACATGTTTCGTATCGTGATGATACAGGAAACGAGTTAGATGTTAGCAAATTAACACAAGGAACCGATTTTATGGCCCAAGTAACGGTAGAAAACACCACAGGAAATTATGTAGATAATATTGCACTAACCGAAATTTTCCCTTCTGGATGGGAAATTGTAAATACACGATTTACCGATTTCGGAAATGTTAGATCTAGCAGTGCTACATTTACCGATATTAGAGATGATCGTGTTAATTTTTATTTCAATTTAGATAACCGAAAAAGTAAAACCTATAACGTATTACTAAACGCATCGTATTTAGGTAAATACTATTTATATGGCGTACAAGCCGAAGCAATGTACGACAACGATTACTTTACTAGAACCAAAGGGAAATGGATTGAAGTGGTTAAATAAATGTTAAAAAATAAAAAATCACGTAACAAAACCAAAGTATCTGCGTCATATAAATGATAAGAATATTTTCTTTGAGTTAGTTAATTTCGGAAACGCCTTGCAATTTAATTGGAAGGCGTTTTTGATTATCTATTTTTAAAAACATTATACAGTTATAAATTTCGTAAATTCATTTTTTTAGTAGTATTATTTTAAAAACATTTAATCAAATTTTACATATTCAAATTTTACACCAAATAAATACTAAATTCAAAATTAAATTATGTAATTTTGTTATTTAGAATAATTACAAATAACAATGACAGAAAACGAAGTGCAAAATTTAGGCGATAAAATAATTGGTGTTTTAAAAGAAATATACGACCCAGAAATTCCTGTAGATATTTACGAATTAGGATTAATTTACGACGTTTTAGTAAACGAAGATAACGAAGCAAAAATATTAATGACACTTACTTCGCCTAATTGTCCGGTTGCCGAAACGCTACCTGTTGAAGTTGAGGAAAAAGTAAAAACACTACCTGAAATTAAAAATGCAGAAGTAGAAATTACTTTTGATCCCCCTTGGTCGCAAGACTTAATGAGCGAGGAAGCAAAACTAGAATTAGGTTTTTTATAAAAAAACTGTATATTTGATGATATTTTCTTAAATAAAAACATAAAACTATATGGAATACCCAATCGTAAATAAAGTAGCAAACAGTAAGTTAGTAACTATTAATCTAGAGGATTTTTACCCTATTGGTGAGCGTGTGCTGTTTGATATAAAAGATTGGTTACATCAAGGTGCTGTACTAAAAGAAAAAGATTTTAGAGAAAATGTAAAAAATCACGATTGGAGTAAATACAAAGATAATTTTGTTGCTTTATATTGTAGTGCAGATGCAATTATTCCTTCTTGGGCATATCTTTTGATTACTACTAAACTTGCTCCTTTTACAAAACGAGTTGTTGTTGGTACTTTAGAAAAAATTGAAACTATTTTATTTAATGAAATTATTGATAAACTAGATGTTTCTGTTTATAAAGAAAAATTAATTTTAGTAAAAGGATGTTCAGATACAAAAATACCAGAATCTGCTTATGTACAACTAATTGAAAAATTAATCCCTGTTGCTTCAAGTATAATGTATGGCGAGGCGTGTTCTAGCGTTCCGTTATTTAAAGCTAAAAAATAAGTGTTATTTAC
>CAMZLT010000036.1 GCA_947311745.1 uncultured Flavobacteriaceae bacterium
TAGGTAAAACAGTTTTCGGTAATCATTGCAGATAAATCGGAAGCGATTCCACCAAACATAGTATCCTCTTGTAAAATAATTACCTTACCTGTTTTTTTAACAGAAGCATAAATAGTTTCCGTATCTAACGGTTGTAAAGAACGTAAATCAATTACATCTACCGAAATATTTTCAAATTCAGGTAATTCTAGTGTGTTTAAAATCCAATGCACACCTTGACCATAGCTAATTAAAGTAAGCGAATCGCCATTTTTTAAAACCGAAGCTTTGCCAAAAGGAATAGTGTAGTAATCAGTAGGAACTTCCTGATATACAGAACGATATAATGCTTTATGTTCAAAGAATAAAACAGGATTTTCATCCGCAACAGCAGTAGCTAATAAACCTTTTGCATCATACGGAAATGCAGGATATACTACTTTTAAGCCTGGTGTTTTAGTAAACCAAGCTTCGTTTGTTTGGCTGTGAAACGGACCAGCACCAACACCAGCACCACAAGGCATTCGTAAAACAACATCTGCTTTTTGATTCCAACGATAATACGATTTTGCCAATAAATTAATTACAGGATTAAATCCAGAAGTTACAAAATCGGAAAATTGCAACTCTACAATTGCTTTAAATCCTTTGATTGACAAGCCATAAGCAGCTTCGATAATTGTCGATTCGCAAATTGGTGTATTTCTAACACGTTTTTTACCAAATTGCTCTAAAAATCCATCCGTAATTTTAAAAACACCACCATATTCCGCAATATCTTGTCCCATAATAATACTATTATCGTGGCGTTCCATTGCTTGCTTTAAACCTTGCGAAACAGCATCTACAAATCTAATTTTCTCGGTTGCATCCTTAGGAGTAACAATTTTAACTTCCGAATTTTTATAAATATCGTTTAATTCATTTGTTATGGAGGACGTTATCGTTTCCTCATCAAAAGTTGTTTTTAAATTTAGGTTTATTTCATTTATTATTTCTTGTTTAAAAGCAACCTCATCTGCTTCATTCAAAATCTTATTATCACGTAAAAAAGCAGCATAATTTTCAATAGGATCTTTCTTTGCCCAAGTTTCGAGTAATTCTTTCGGAACATATTTTGTACCACTAGCTTCCTCATGACCACGCATTCTAAAGGTTTTAAATTCAATTAAAACTGGTCTTGGATTTTTACGCATGCTTTCGGCAATTTTAGAAATTTTTGTATATACTTCTAAAATATTATTTCCGTCAATAGTGTAACTTTCCATGTTATAACCAATAGCTTTATCCGCAATATTTTGATTTTTCATCTGCTCAATGCTTGGTGTAGAAAGACCGTAACCATTATGCTCAATACAAAATAAAACAGGTAAATCCCAAACAGAAGCTACGTTTAAAGCTTCATGAAAATCACCTTCACTTGTTCCTCCTTCACCAGAAAAAACAGCAGTTACTTTTTTTGTTTCTTTTAAAAGTTCGGCTAGAGCAATACCATTTGCGACGCCTAATTGCGGGCCTAAATGTGAAATCATACCTACAATATGATACTCGTTTGTACCAAAATGAAAAGAACGATCTCTACCTTTTGTGAAGCCATTTGCTTTTCCTTGCCATTGCGAAAACAATCGATCTAACGGAATATTTTTGGTAGTAAAAACACCTAAATTACGATGCATCGGAAGGATGTATTCGTCTTGTTTTAAAGCACTTGTAACACCAACCGAAATTGCTTCTTGTCCAATACCAGAAAACCATTTAGAGATTTTACCTTGACGTAAGAGGATAAGCATTTTTTCCTCAATTAATCTTGGTTTTAAAAGCGATTTGTATAATTCGATTAGCTTTTTGTTACTTAGTTTACCTTTTGAAAATTCCATTTTTTATATCTAAAAATTGTTTTTCAAAAATACTATTAAATTAAAAAAAACAGCTCATAAAAAAATGTTTTTTTTTGACATTAATGACACATACAAGTAGTCGTACAGGATGTCAAAAAGAGCGAATCGGCAATCTTTTGAAAGACTTTATGGATTTATAGATGATTATTTCGTAGCTAATGGATTGTTTCGGTCGTTTCTTTTTTGTAATGAAGCAAAATAAAAACGGCTACTTTGAAAAAGCAGCCGTTTTAAATTAATTTAAATAAAGGTTAATAAATTCTTGATTAACTTTAATCACTTTAAAAGATTTAGAATAATTTAATAAAAAAGAAATGGTTTCTTTTTTAGGGTTCCGTGATTTTTTTGAAGGGTTTAATGAGTAGATTTTTGCCATTTAGTGTGTTTTAGTTACTTAATTACACACCTATAACGCAAAAACGTCCTGTTTATTATGCACTCAATATAATATTTTTTTCTTTCACTAATTTTCGTAAGTTTATAAGAGCATAACGCATTCTACCTAATGCAGTATTGATACTAACATCGGTAGATTCGGATATTTCTTTAAAACTCATATCTTTAAATAGTCGCATTTCTAAAACTTCACGTTGGTTTTTTGGTAGATCTATTACTAATTTTTTAATATCTGCATAAATTTGTTCGTTAATAAGTGCTGTTTCAATATTTTCTGAAGTATCTGATAAAACCGAAAAAATATCAAATTCATCGGTATTTTTAAATTTAGGCATTCGGTTGTTTTTTCTAAAAAAATCAATGCATAAATTATGTGCAATACGTAAAACCCAAGGTAAAAATTTACCTTCTTCATTGTATTTCCCCGTTTTTAAAGTGTTTATTACTTTTATAAAGGTGTCTTGAAAGACATCTTCCGTAACATCTTTATCTAAAACTTTACTGTATATATAACCATATATACGTTGTTTATGACGTAGAATTAATACTTCTAAAGCCTTTTCATTTCCGTTGATGTAATTAGATACCAATACAGCGTCTTGCAGTTTTCTTTTTTGCATAATTCTCCTTTTTTAGTTGTTGTATATTTTGTTTTAAAAAGTAGAATTATTCTATAGGCAAAATTTATTTTAAGTTACTGTAAAGGACAAATATATGTAATAATTAATTAATTTAACAAACTTTTTACAATATTTTTTTAATTCCATCGTGTAAATGTATGTTTTTTTACTCGCAAAATTCACCACTATACTATTTTTTAATATGCAAAAATCATAAAATCAATAGTTTAAATTATGTTTTTTTATTATAAAACACTCAAATTTGAGGGAGTTTGAAAGTATCTTTATTCATCTGCTACATTTCAAAACCCTTGAAATACTAAGGTATTCCTACGGATTTTAAAATTTCACATCTAAACA
>CAMZLT010000037.1 GCA_947311745.1 uncultured Flavobacteriaceae bacterium
ATAGCCAAAGTATTATCCGATATAGACGCAAAAATCGAGTTAAACAACAAGATAAACGAGCGTTTAGAAGCAATGGCAAAAACGCTTTATGATTATTGGTTTGTACAGTTTGATTTCCCTGACCAAAACGGCAAACCCTACAAAAGCAGTGGCGGAAAAATGGTGTATAATGAGGAGTTGAAAAGAGAAATTCCTGAGGGTTGGGAAAATGGAAATTTTGAAAGTGTAGCTGATGTAATTGGTGGTAGTACACCATCAAAAGCTATCAAATCTAATTTTATAAAAAATAATGGAACACCTTGGATTACCCCTAAAGATTTATCAATAAATAAAGGGAAAAAATATATTAATAGAGGAGAAATTGATGTTACAGAACAAGGAATAAAGAAAGCATCATTAAAAATAATGCCAAAAGGCACAATTTTACTCAGTTCGAGAGCACCAATTGGTTATATGGCTATTTCAAGAGGTGATGTAACAACAAATCAAGGCTTTAAATCATTTATTCCAAGAAAATATTTCACTACGGAGTTTATTTATTATCAAATTAAAAATAAAATTCCATTAATAGAAGCAAGAGCAGGTGGTTCTACTTTTAGAGAAGTTTCTGCTTCTGTTTTAAAGAAAGTAAAAATTGTTATTCCTCCAGAAAAAGCAATAAATGATTATCAAAAAATAATAAAACCAATTTTAAACACACAAAATAAAATTGAATTACAAAACCAGCACCTCATCGAACTCCGCGATTGGTTATTGCCAATGCTAATGAATGGACAAGTACAAGTAGCAAGTACAGCACAAGAAGCGGTTTTAGGTATGGTTGCAGAGCCTGAGGCTAGGTATGGTAAAGAGAAATAGTAGTTATGGATATGAAAAAACAAGAAGCGATAGAATTTAAAGAAATTGTTACCATAACCAAAAAAGTTTTTGAGAGATTGCTAAAAATGGACTGTGAAAATAAAAAAGTAAATAATGAAAAAGAGCTACTGATATTTCCACAAAAAGTACAAAAAAAAGGGACTAATACTATAAAAAGAGTTTCAGAACAAGAGCTTAGATTACTCTTTATTGAAGAGTTTAAAGCAACTTACAATAAATTGTATTATTCCATAGAAACACCAACAGCAAATAAATATAGGTTTGGCAAGACCTATGATGATATTAGAATTCCAGATGCAGAAGGACAATCTGCATTACTTGATATGTGTATCTTTAAGCAAAACAATAATAAATACCAAAGAATACTTAATATAGAATTTAAACACAAAAACTCCGCAATAAAAAATATTGCAAAAGATTTTTTAAAACTTATGTATGAAAATGAAAAAGGAGTTTTCATTCATTTATTGAACAATACTAGAAAAGGCGAATATAAAGGTACTTTACGTAATAATAATGACACAGGAGTTTTTGATAAATACTATAAATCATTTAAGGATTTTGGTGGTAAATGGGGTGATAAATCTATTTTGCTAATTATTATGTCCTTAGATCAAAAAGTATTAATACACCGAGAAATAAAGAAAAGTGATTTGAAAAATTTGGAACCATTATTTTTTAAAAATGATAATAAGGTAGATATTAATAGTGTAAACGACTGGAATACGATACGAATAAATTAATAATTATATATGCTAATGAATGGGCAAGTACAAGTAGCAAGTACAGTACAAGAAGATGTTTTAGATATGGTTGCAGAACCTGTGGCTAGGTATGGTAAAGAGAAATAGTAGTTATGGAAAACAAAAATACAAAAAACACCAACTTACAAGTAGTTCATAACTTTGTTTTGTTCAAAACTAAAACAGGCAAAGTAAATATAGATGTGTTTTTTAAAGACGATACCTTATGGCTTACGCAAAAACTAATGAGTATCTTGTTTGAAAAAGGCAGAAGCACCATTACCGAGCATCTAAAAAACATATTTGAAACCAATGAGTTAGATGAAAAAGCAGTATGTCGGAATTTCCGACATACTGCTAAAGATGGTAAAAATTACAATACAAAGTACTACAATTTAAAAGCCATTACTGCGGTTGGTTATCGTGTAAATTTTAAATAAATTAATAGCACTATGGATACTAAAACATTTCATGAAGAAATCTATAAAAATTTAATCAATTACAGTCAGCATAATTCAGAATTTAAATTTTTACCTAGACAAAAAAATACACAAAATCGACTTGACAATGGAATTTGGTTTCAAGGAAATAAGGACTATGCCTTTGTTGGATTAATAGACAGAAGCGGAGGAATGAATAAAACTAGAAGTATTGGTTTAGTTTTTTGGAAAGTTGATAATTATTTAGAGTTTGGTTTAGAGTTGGTTTATAAAGGAGAAGAAGATACTGAACTTATAAGTTTATATGAGAAAGTAAAACACCTTTTCCCTAAATTAAAATTAAAAAATACAGATAAATTCACTTTTGTTATTGGTGATACATCGCAAGGCTTTGAAAGTGTTTTTAATTTTTTAGATAATAGTTATGATGCATTAATCGCTATTTTTAAAGATGCTAATAGAACAGATGTTATCATTAAAAATGATAAGTTTATAAAACTAACTTCAAGAATTAATAAGTTGAGAAACAAAAATAACTCACTATCTATTTTTATAAATAACTAAAGTTTCGCACTCAATAAAATCAATAGATTTTATCAAATAATTTTTAAAAATGTAGCATAATTTTTTAGGATAAAACCCTAAAAATCAGTATATTTGTAG
>CAMZLT010000038.1 GCA_947311745.1 uncultured Flavobacteriaceae bacterium
AAAATCATTTAAAGTTGTATCGTGCAATCTTGCGGCAAACATTCCATAAGCCAATGTTTGTGCATAAATATCGGCAAAACCTTTAGGTTTTAAATCGTGAATTAAAATTTGCTTAAAAGTATCGTATTGACCCTTTAAAGAAGTGTTTTCTTGTGTTTCTTCATCCGATGTTATGGCACGTTCCAAAATGTTTTGTAGTAATTTTGCTTTACCAGCCATCATTTCCGCCAATTTTTTAGACGATTTGATGGTTTGTCCAATATGAGTACAAAAGTCTTTTATTAAGTTTTCAAATTTTGAGTAGTTTTCGGGAAGTGGTTTAATACGATTATTTTCTATTTCGCCAATTCGTATTTCGTGAACTAATAGTCCGTTTTGGAAAAACTGAAACCAAACATAATCTGTAATTATTAAGTTGTCGAGTGCCTTTTTATATCGTCCAAATTGTTCCTTGTACGATTTGCTGTTTAAGTCTTTTCCAATATCTTTTGCTTCAATATAACCAATCGGTATTTTTCCTTTTGTAATTACATAATCAGGATTTCCACAATCGGTGACGTTTGCAGGTTCGTTTGTTATTTCAACTCCTTGTACTAATTCTCTAATTAGCGTTTCCAAGTCGCCTCTGTAAGAATGTTCTCTTGAAATTCCAGATTGAAGTCTTTTACTTACTATTTCAATGTATTTTTCTATATTCATTTTCAATTTTAATCTTTATTTTTTTTACTTTATACGTTGATAAAAAGTAAATACAATTTGCATATAGTTTTGTTATATTACAAATTGTAAATACACCAATTTTTCAAAAAAAGAGGACAAACAAAAATAGATAAAATTTAATTAATCAAATTTGCGTAATCACGACTAAAACTAAAGTTTTCCAATCTTATTAACAAATTTAGTATTTACATATCAAATACAGTACTTTTGCCGTTAAACACAACACAAAAAAAATGATTCAATTTTTCCAAGATTCTTTTACTGTTTTTGCAGTAAAAACCAAGCAAAAATTAACTATTGATAACCAAGAAAAATTAACTTGGTTGTTTGCAGGAGCAAAACCAATTCTAGATGACTTTTTAAACGGATATTTTATTGGTCCACGAAAAGAAATGCTAACACCATGGAGTACAAATGCGGTAGAAATAACGCAAAATATGAATATTCCAGACATACTTCGTATAGAAAAATTTGTGCAAGTATCCGATAAAAAACAGCAATTTGATACGATGCTGTATTCCTTTTATGAAAATCTAAATCAAAACAGTTTTTCGATTGCTATAAAACCAAAACCAATTATTGAAATTCAAAATATTGACGAATTTAATAAAAAAGAAGGCTTAGCATTGAATAAAGAGGAAGTGGTTTATTTAGAAAACCTCTCTAAAAAATTAAATAGAAAATTAACCGATAGCGAAGTTTTTGGCTTTTCTCAAGTAAATTCCGAACATTGCAGACATAAAATTTTTAATGGTGATTTTATCATTGATGGCGTAAAACAAGATGTTAGTTTGTTTAAAATGATTAAAGAAACTTCTCGTAAAAATCCGAATACTTTAATTTCGGCATATAAAGATAATGTCGCTTTTATAAAAGGACCAACTATAGAGCAATTTGCTCCAAAATCATTTGATAAACCAGATTATTACGAAAAAAAGGAAGTGAAATCGGTTATTTCGCTTAAAGCAGAAACACATAATTTTCCTACAACCGTAGAGCCTTTTAATGGTGCTGCAACAGGTTCTGGTGGAGAAATTCGCGATAGACTTGCAGGAGGAAAAGGCTCGTTGCCTTTAGCAGGAACAGCTGTTTATATGACTTCTTATAGTAGAGCATCGGAATTAAAAAAATGGGAAAAAAGTATGGCTGAACGTCCTTGGTTATATCAAACACCTTTAGATATTTTAATTAAAGCATCTAATGGTACTTCGGATTTTGGAAATAAATTTGGGCAACCTTTAATTTGTGGTTCGCTTTTAACTTTTGAACACGAAGAACATAATCGAAAATTGGCGTATGATAAGGTTATTATGCTTGCAGGAGGAATTGGTTACGGAAAAGAAACCGATGCACTAAAAGAAAAACCAAAAAAAGACGATAGCATTGTTATACTTGGAGGCGACAATTATCGTATCGGAATGGGTGGAGCTGCGGTTTCCTCGGCAGATACTGGCGAATTTTCTAATGCAATTGAATTAAATGCAGTGCAACGTTCTAATCCTGAAATGCAAAAGCGTGTTGCAAATGCCATACGTGCAATGGTAGAAAGCAGCGAAAATTTAATCGTTTCTATTCACGATCACGGTGCTGGAGGACATTTAAATTGCTTGTCTGAATTGGTTGAGGATACAGGAGGAATCATTGAAATAAATAAATTGCCAATTGGCGATAAAACCCTTTCCGAAAAGGAAATTATTGGTAATGAAAGCCAAGAACGAATGGGTTTAATTATCGATAAAGAAAATTTTGATTTATTAAATAGAATTGCAAAACGTGAACGATCACCAATTTATGAAGTAGGAAAAGTAACCAACGATATGCGTTTTGTGTTTAAGGGTAAAAATGAAAATCCGATAGATTTAGATTTGGCAGATATGTTTGGTTCATCACCAACAACTGTGCTTAAAGACGAAACAATAGACCAAAATTATCAAGAAATTACCTATAAAAAAGAAAAGATTTACGATTATGTAAAAGAAGTTTTACAATTAGAAGCCGTTGCTTGTAAGGATTGGCTAACCAATAAAGTAGATCGTTGTGTTACTGGTAAAGTAGCGAAGCAACAAACCTGTGGTAGTTTGCAACTTCCGTTAAATAATGTTGGTGTTGTGGCACTAGATTATCAAGGTAAAAATGGTA
>CAMZLT010000039.1 GCA_947311745.1 uncultured Flavobacteriaceae bacterium
CAGTAGGTAGAGGATATAGAACTTTTGAAAATTTTAGAAGTGCAATACTATTCTTTCACGGCGATTTAAATCTTTACCCACTAAATTCGCAGTAGAACCCTTTTTTTTAAAAAACGTCAAATCGATAAAAAACACTCTTAAAAACGTCAGTTTTAAGAGTAGCTAAATCTTACTTTTTTAAAAGAACTTTTAGCGTTGTTTTTTGTTTTCTGTTAGTGAATAACAAAACAAAATATTTACGTATATTTATATTCTTAAAATACAGAATTAAACTTTTGTAATAAAAATCAAACCATGAAAAATCACAAATCATTATTTTTTGTTTTTTTTATCTACAATTTTTTGTTTTCGCAAAATATTGCCTTAAAAGATCAATTTGTAGGCAAAATTGATTTTACCATGTTTGGTAACACCTTAAATATCGTTGAAAATGAAAGCGGAACAAGTTGTGAAATTTTAACAAGCTCTACTGCAAATCTTAATTTAGACACCAATAGCCAAATCTTAGCTGCATATTTATATTGGGCAGGTTCAGGAATAGGTGATACGGAAATAAAACTTAACAACACAACAATTATAGCAGAAAGCACTTTTTTAAATAGTTATTTTTCATATAATTTTTTTAGCTGTTTTGCTAATGTTACTTCGCAAATACAAAATACAGGTAATGGCAATTATACGGTTTCCGAATTAGACTTAACCAATGTAATTGCAACATATTGCCCTAACGGAATTAATTTTGGCGGTTGGGCAATTGTAATAATTTACAAAAAAGACACCTTACCTTACAGCCAAATTAATGTTTACGATGGCTTAGAATCGGTTAGTGGTATTAACCCTGAATTAACTATTCAAGTTAGCGATTTATATGTAGCAGACAACAACAATGCAAAAATTGGTTTTTTAGCTTGGGAAGGCGATAGTGCACTTGCCGTTAACGAAACATTAACTGTAAATAATATACCTGTTTCTAACGCCATAAATCCGATAAATAATGCTTTTAACAGTACTAATTCGTTTACTGGTCAAACAGATTTATACAATATGGACTTGGATTTTTACGATGTATCTAACAATGTAAATATTGGCGACACTTTCGTGGAAGTAAAGCTAACTTCAGGACAAGATTTAGTAATGATTAACACCGTTGTTACCAAACTAAACACCATTTTACCAGACGCTACGGCTCTTTTAAATAATACTACGGTCTTATCTTGCGATAACCGAACTTTACAAGTAAATTTTGAAATACACAATTACGATAGCACTAGTGTTTTACCTGCAAATACACCTATTTCCATTTATGCAGATTCTGTTTTAATAGGAATTTATTACACACAAAACGATATTCCGATTAATGATTATGAAACTTTTGATATTGAAATAACTATTCCAAATAATATTCCCAATACTTTTGAATTACAAATTTCTGCCGATGATATTGGAACAGGAATCGGTATTGTTTCCGAATTAGACGAAACAAACAACCAAACATCACAAACAGTAAACCTAAAATATTTTGAAAACGATTTTAATTTAAACAATCTTACTTCCTGTAATACAGGTAATTTTATAGGCGTTTTTAATTTAAACGATGTTTTAGAACAAATAGACCTTACTTTATACGATGAGATTTCTTTTTTTAATTCCGAAACAGATGCCAATGCAAATCAAAATGCAATTGCAAACACTACAGAATACCAAAATCAGCATAATTTAGAAACGATATATACCAAAATTCAAGATATAAATTCTGGTTGTTACACCATTACATCATTTACATTAGAAGTTGAAAATTGCTTACCAAGAATTCCTAATGGATTTTCACCAAATAATGATGGTATAAACGACACTTTTTACATCCAAAATTTACAAAATGTATTTCCTAATTTTGAAATATACTACTACAATCGCTACGGAAATTTAGTACATAAAGGGAATAATGATTCCTACCAATGGAATGGTACATACAACAATAAACCAGCTCCTTCAGGAACGTATTTTTATGTTTTATACCTAAAAGACGAGCAAAACATCACATATAAAGGTTGGATATATCTTAATCGATAAATAAATATTTTTCTTTTTTTAAAAAAATAGATAATTCCTATTTTTCAGTTATACAATAAGTTTATCTTTGCAGTTCAATAATAAGCAAGTTGTATTTTAACAACATTACAAAATAAGGCGACAAATGAAATATTTTCATAACGAAATAGAGAAAAAATGGCAAAAATTTTGGGCAGAAAACCAAACTTTTAAAGCAGAAAATAACAGCGATAAACCAAAATATTATGTACTAGATATGTTTCCTTATCCAAGTGGTGCTGGTTTACATGTTGGTCATCCATTAGGATACATTGCAAGTGATATTTACGCTCGTTACAAACGCCATAAAGGTTTTAATGTGTTGCATCCACAAGGTTACGACAGCTTTGGATTACCAGCCGAACAATACGCTATACAAACTGGGCAGCATCCTGCAAAAACAACCGAAGCGAACATAAAAACCTATCGCAAACAACTAGATAGAATTGGCTTTTCATTTGATTGGTCACGTGAATTACGCACTTCAAATCCTGATTTTTATAAATATACACAGTGGATTTTTACCGAATTGTTTAATTCGTATTATTGTAATATAGACGATAAAGCTCTTCCGATAACGGAATTAATCGAGGAATTAGAAAAAAATGGAAATGCAAAAGTAAATTCTCCTTGCGATAATAAAACACCGCAAATAACAGCAAAAGATTGGCATAATTTTTCCGAAAAAGAAAAACAAGCCTTTTTATTAAATTACAGACTTACTTTTTTAAGCGATACAACCGTAAATTGGTGTGCAGAATTAGGAACAGTACTAGCAAATGATGAAATTGTAAATGGTGTTTCCGAACGTGGCGGCTTTCCTGTAGTACAGAAAAAAATGAAACAATGGTCTATGCGAATCACTGCTTATGCACAACGTTTATTAGACGATTTACAAGATATAGATTGGCCACAACCAATAAAAGATATCCAAACAAATTGGATTGGACGTAGCGAAGGAGCAATGGTTTCTTTTAAAATTAAAAACACCAAAAATTCTTTTAAGGTTTTTACAACACGTCCTGATACCATTTTTGGCGTTTCGTTTATGACACTTGCTCCAGAACACGAATTAGTTGAAAAAATCACCACTCCAGAACAAAAAGATGCCGTAAACACCTATGTAAAAGCAACCGCAAAACGTACCGAACGAGAACGAATGAGCGATGTAAAAACCGTTTCTGGCTGCTTTACTGGTGCCTATGCAGAACATCCGTTTACCAAAGAACCAATCCCTATTTATATTGGCGATTACGTACTTGCTAGTTACGGAACAGGAGCAGTTATGGCTGTGCCTTGTGGCGACCAAAGAGATTACGATTTTGCAAAACATTTTGATTTGCCAATCCCTAATATTTTTAAAGATGTCGATATTTCGGAAAGTGCTTTTGAGGATAAAGGAAATACTATTATTGATAATTCCGATTTTTTAACAGGTTTACCGTATAAAAAAGCCTTCAAAACCATTATTTACGAAATGGAAAAACAGCATATTGGCTATAAAAAAATAAATTATCGACTACGAGATGCCGTTTTTTCTCGTCAGCGTTATTGGGGAGAACCAATTCCTGTTTTTTATAAAGATGGAATGCCACAAATAATAGCAAAAGAAAATCTACCATTAATATTACCTGAAGTAGAAAAATATCTACCAACCGAAGATGGAAAACCTCCGTTAGGAAATGCTACAAATTGGGCTTGGGATACAATTAAAAATAAAGTAGTTGCTAATGAGTTAATTGATAACACAACTGTTTTTCCTTTAGAATTAAATACTATGCCTGGTTGGGCAGGAAGCTCTTGGTATTTTAATCGATATATGGATGCACATAATTCTACTGACTTTGCAGGAAAAGAAGCATTAGATTATTGGCAAGATGTAGATTTATATATTGGAGGTTCGGAACACGGAACAGGACATTTATTATATTCTCGTTTTTGGCAAAAATTTCTATTTGACAGAGGTTATGTTTCTAAAAAAGAATATGCAAAAAAATTAATTAATCAAGGAATGATTCTTGGCGAAAGTGCCTTTGTTTATAGAGATTTAGAAACAAATAAATTTTTATCAAAAGGTTTGATTAAAGACAAAAAAGTACAAGCAATTCACGCAGATGTTAGCTTTGTAAATATAGCAAACGAATTAGATATTGAAGCCTTTAAAAATTGGCGAAACGATTTTAAAAATGCCGAATTTATTTTGGAAAACGATAAATATATCGTTGGTAGAGAAGTAGAAAAAATGTCTAAATCTAAATACAACGTAGTAAATCCTGATGATATTTGCGAACAATACGGAGCAGATGCATTGCGATTATTCGAAATGTTTTTAGGCCCTTTAGAACAATCCAAACCTTGGAAAACCGCAGGAATTTCAGGTGTGTATAGCTTTTTAAAGAAACTTTGGAAATTATACCAAATAGACGAAAACGGAAAAGCAACTATTTCAAACAACGAACCTAGTAAAGAATCCTTAAAAACACTGCATAAAACCATAAAGAAAGTTGATGCAGATATTACTAATTTTTCTTTTAACACTTCGGTTAGTAGTTTTATGATTGCTGTAAACGAACTGACACAACAAAAATGTAATGACCGTGCTGTTTTAGAACCTTTATTGGTGCTGATTTCACCGTATGCTCCGCATATTGCAGAGGAACTTTGGTCAAAACTTGGTCATACAGAATCCATAGCAACAGCTCCATATCCTGTTTTTGAAGCAAAATATTTGGTAGAAAGCACTAAAACATATCCTATTTCCTTTAACGGAAAAATGCGTTTTACATTAGATTTATCTCTAGACCTAAACAAAGAGGAAATTGAAAAAATAGTTATGACAGACGAACGAACTCAAAAACAATTAGCTGGCAGAGAACCAAAAAAAGTAATTGTTGTTCCTGGAAAAATTGTAAATATTGTAGGATAAAGTATTGGCTTAATATTTGCGATACTTCCGACTTAATAACTAGCTAAAACGCTCTTGAAAAATATTTTTTAGAGCGTAACGAAAATTAATTATATATGAAGTTACATAAGTTATCTTTACGGATGCGTATTTTTTTATCAATGTTGGTATTGGTACTTATAGCTTCTATTTTTATTATCGGATTAGCTATTTATCAATATAAAGAACAAGGTAAC
>CAMZLT010000040.1 GCA_947311745.1 uncultured Flavobacteriaceae bacterium
GATAGCTGTTTTTTTAAAGCAGAAGGCAACATTAATCTGCCTTTTGTGTCTGCTTTACATTCGTATGATCCTATTAAACTTACCACTTTATTATTTTCATTAGTCGTTTACTGGACAAAGATACAAACTTTTCCCACTATTTACCATTTTTTACCACTTTGTTGATAACTTTATTTTAAAATTATAATATATTGATTTTTAGGTATTTATTTGTTGATAATATAAAATTTAACATTTTCTGAATAAGAATTAAAAGAAAAATAGTATTTTGACACAAATTAATTAACTTTGCAATTGGATAAAACACCAAGTGTTATATGAATAGAGAATTAAAAAAAGATGGCGATTTTGCTTTTTTGGAAGCAGGAGAGGGAATACCGTTAATTATTTTACACGGATTAATGGGTAATTTAAGTAATTTTGAAGGAATGTTTGATTACTTTCCTAAAAAAGGGTATCGTGTACTAATGCCACAATTGCCAATATACGATTTGCCATTACTTAAAACAAATGTTAAAAATTTATCAAAATTTGTAAAAAGTTTTGTAAAACATCTGCAATTAGAAAATTATGTCTTAATAGGAAATTCTTTAGGAGGACATATTGCCTTGTATTATGCTAAAATGAATCCAACTCAAGTAGATGGTATGATTTTAACAGGAAGTTCTGGCTTGTATGAAAATACATTAAGTGAAGGGTATCCTAGACGAGGCGATTACGAATATATTAAGAAAAAAGTACAAGATGTTTTTTATAATCCAGAAGTTGCAACTAAAGAAATTATTGATGAATCATTTGAAACGTTAAATGATCGAAGTAAACTAATACGAACACTCACGATTGCAAAAAGTGCTATGCGACATAATATGGCAAAAGATTTGCCAAAAATGCAAATGCCAGTTTGTTTAATTTGGGGAAAAAACGACACGGTAACACCACCAAACGTTGGAGAAGAATTTAATAAACTTTTACCAAACTCTGAATTAAATTGGGTGGATAAATGTGGGCACGCACCAATGATGGAGCATCCTGATACTTTTAATAAAATAGTAGAGCAATGGCTTGTTAAGCATAATTTTATTTCAAAATAATTCCCTTTTTAAGGTAAATACAAAAACATGAAAATTAATACTGCTAAATTTGTAATTAGCAATACGGATGTTAAAAAATGTCCGCAAGAAAAATTACCTGAATATGCATTTATCGGCAGATCAAACGTAGGGAAATCATCGTTAATAAATATGCTTACCAACCATGGTAGCCTTGCTAAAATTTCTAATAAACCAGGAAAAACACAACTAATTAACCATTTTATTATCAATAACAATTGGTTTTTGGTGGATTTGCCAGGTTATGGGTATGCAAAAGTTTCCAAAAAGCAGCGATCTAAATTCCAAGATATTATTTTTGATTATTTTAATAAACGTTTACATCTTGTAAACACTTTTGTTTTAATTGATGTGCGACACGAGCCACAAAAAATAGATTTAGAATTTATGCAGTTTTTAGGAGAAAATGGTATTCCGTTTTCGATAATCTTTACTAAAGCAGACAAACTTGCTAAAACAAAGGTTGTAAAAAATGTTAAAAATTATACAAATGAAATGCTTAAAATTTGGGAAACCATGCCTAAATATTTTATTTCCTCTTCAGTAGATAAAACTGGTAAAAAGGAAATTTTGGATTATATTAGTGAAATTAACCAAACTTTAATTAAGTAATTTTGCGTGTACTATCTAATAAAGATAATCTAGATGTTTTGTATGAAGACAATCATTTAATACTTGTAAATAAGCGAGTTGGCGATATTGTGCAAGGAGATAAAACAAAAGACAAGCCTTTAAGCGATATAGTAAAAGAGTATTTAGCCGAAAAATATAACAAAAAAGGAAAGGTGTATCTTGGGGTAGTACATCGATTAGATAGACCAACAAGTGGTATTGTAATCTTTGCAAAAACTTCTAAAGCATTAGAACGACTCAATAAAATGCTTAGAAATAAGGAGATTAAAAAAACCTACCTTGCTGTCGTAAAAAATAAACCGGATAAAAAATCAGACACTTTAATCAATTATTTAATTAAAAATCCGAAAAATAATAAAACTACGGTATATAATAAGGAAGCCTCAAATTCTAAAAAGGCAGTTTTGCATTATAAAATGTTTAAAAATCTAGACAATTATACTGTTTTAGAAATTAATCTCGAAACTGGTAGGCATCATCAAATACGAGCACAACTATCTGCTATAAAATCACCAATAAAAGGCGATTTAAAATATGGCTTTAACCGAAGTAATAAAAATGGAGGTATTCATTTACATGCTTATAAAATTTCTTTTATACATCCTGTGAAAAAGGATTTTTTAGAAATAGTTTCTATCCCTAAAGAGGATACTATTTGGGAGACAGTTTTTAGTAATTAGTCGTTTTTTGTAAATAAACTTACATTTTTTTGTTTTTTTTTATTACTTTAGCCGTTAAGAAAAATAAAATAACCCTCAACTCCTCAAGAATGACTAAAATCGGAAAAAGTATTAATAGTAATTTGCTTGTGCCAAATTATGTGAATAATAATGCCTCAAGTAAAAAAATATCTATTGTTTTGAAAAAATATTATATCGAAGCGGAAGGATTTAATCAAGATAAACTTAATAATAAAGCCTTTAGTATTGATGAAAACGAAAATAATATTCATTTTTTTGAAAAATTAAAAAAACACCTTGGTAAAGAAAAAATGAGTTATTTTTTAGTGAAAAACAAAACTGTTAATGGTTATAAGTGGATTAAAACGCGATTTTATCTACAGTCAGATAATCAAATTAAAATGGAGTTTTTAAATGAAATTAATGATGTTTCAAAGAAAAATAAAATTGAGTCTTTATTTAATACCATTCGGAAAATTGAGGTAAATTTAGACTCAGTAAAACAGTCAAAGTATATTAAAGGGTATTTAGAATACCATAATTCGTATTCTTTCGATGAATTTATTCTAAATAATTTTTAATTAGTAAGGTTTGTTTTTCAGTTAATTGTAGGAATGTAATCTAGATGACAAGCAAACTTATTAACAATCATTAACAGTTATTAACAATCTGCTATTTTTTTGTTAAAAACTTTTACATTGCATAAATTTTTAAAATTCACAACCAAGTATTATGAGTGTTATTCCCCTCCAAACAAGACCAGTTGTAATAGAGAATCAAACGTTATCAAAAGAAAAAAAAACAGAGTTTTTATCTACTTTTGAAAAGTTAGTACCTATAAATGTTAAGGCCATTTGCAGAGTTAGTACCAAAGGAAGCATTAAATTTTGTAATACAGAATTTATTAAAAATTCCGAATTTTTTGAAAAAGACTTAGTAAATACGAGTATTAATGTGATTGAACATCCTGAAATGCCAGAAATTATATCATTAGTTATTCAAAATAATTTGGAACAAGGCAGAGGTATTGTTGCAATTGTAAAAAATAAAACAAAATTCGGGAAGTTTTTTTGGACAGTGTCTAAATACACACCAAATACTACGGGTAATTTTAAGATTGCATACCAAATTGAAAGTACTGGTATATCAGAATTTGCTAAAACTGAAATTACAAAACTGTATACTACATTATATAGAATTGAACAAAAAATAGATGTTGTAACAGCGTCTAAGTATTTAATTGGTTTTTTAGAAGAGAAAGGCATGTCTTATTCTACTTACATAAAACAATTAATACAAAAATAAATGTTATCCCGCAAAATTCACCACTATATTATTATTTTTAGTTAAAACATAGTAAATAGGCACTTTCAGAAGTAAGAGCATTTTAGAAAAAATTAAATTTTAAAATTGGGTAAGATTTAAGATCTTGCCTAATTTTTTATTTACAA
>CAMZLT010000041.1 GCA_947311745.1 uncultured Flavobacteriaceae bacterium
GCAAAATTTCGTTTTGCATCTAACTCACCAAACCAAGGTAACTTTTGATTTACACCAACATTAAATATTTGCGAACCAACTCGTGTTTCTGGTGTAAGTACAAATCCTTCTGCATTAAATGTGGTATTTTCATAACTTGCAACTTCATTTGCTTTTTCTTTTTCTAAGTCGTATAAAGCACTTTGCACTTTAATATCGGAATTATTTTCTATTGCGACATCTATATAATCTTTTAGTGTCTGACTATAAGTGAAAATTGAAAAGTGAAAAATAAAAAATAATCCAATTATTTTTCTCAATGAAAAGTGAAAAGTGAAAAGTGAAAAATTTAATTTTACTATGTTTTTAATTATATCCATTATAATTTTTATTTTTAGTTTTTATTGTGCATAACTTTATAATTCATAACTCTTAATTCTTAATTTTCAACTCCTTACTCCAACTGTACAAAACAGGTACAACAAATAATGTAATAAGTGCTACTAACATTCCTCCGAAACTTGGTATTGCCATCGGAATCATAATATCACTACCACGACCTGTACTTGTTAAAACAGGCAATAAAGCCAAAATAGTGGTTGCTGTTGTCATTAAACAAGGTCGGATTCGTTTTTGACCAGCTTCAAGTACTGCTTTTCGGATTTCTTTTTTAGTTTTTGGATTATTTTCTTCAAAAATTTGTGTTAAATAAGTTGCCATTACCACACCATCATCGGTTGCAATTCCAAATAAAGCAATAAAACCAACCCAAACAGCAACACTTAGATTTACTGTTTTAATTTGAAATAATTCACGTAAGTTTAATCCGAAAATATCAATATTTAAAAACCACGATTCGCCATATAACCCAATCATAATAAAACCACCTGCAAAAGCAACTAAAATTCCTGAAAACACCATTAAAGTTGTGGCAACCGATTTGAATTGAAAATACAGAATTAAAAATATTACCAATAAAGCCAATGGTACAACGATACTCAAGGTTTTTTCTGCTCGGATTTGATTTTCGTAAGTTCCTGTAAATTGGTAATTTATTCCTTTCGGAATTTTAAGTTCGCCACGTTCAACAGCTCTATTGATTGCATCTTGTGCACGTTCGACAACCGTTACTTCTGCTTCGCCATCTTCTTTATCAAACAATACATAACCAATTAAAAAGGTATCTTCACTTTTAATCATTTGTGGTCCTTGTTCGTATTTTATGCTTACGACTTCTTTAAGCGGAATGGTACTGCCATTTTTTAAAGGAACTAAAATATTTTCAATGTCTTTAGGGCTGGTACGTAATTCACGAGGATAGCGAATACGAACGCCATATCGTTCACGACCTTCTACGGTTTGTGTTAGTATTTTACCTCCAATAGTAACTTCTAAAACATCTTGTACATCTTTTATTGAAAGTCCGTATTTTGCAATTTTACTTCGGTTAATATCCAATAATAAATATGGTTTTCCTACAATTCTATCAGCAAAAACAGCTTCTTTTTTTACGCCTTTAATCTGTTTTAGAATTTTTTCTAATTCTTTACCAAAAGCTTCAATTTTGTTTAAATCTTGTCCTTTTACTTTAATTCCCATAGGAGCACGCATACCTGTTTGCAACATAACCAAACGCGTTTCTATAGGCTGCAATTTCGGAGCAGAAGTAACACCAGGTAATTTGGTTACTTTTACAATTTCATTCCAAATATCATCTGCGGATTTTATGTGTTTACGCCAATTTCTAAAATACGTACCGTTTGTATCTAAAATTAATTCCGATTTATCGATTTTAGTACCACTTGTAATAAATTTCCCTTTATTTGTTTGGAATAAACCATCGGAATTTGTTTTGAATTTTAAGCGTTTTCCGTTAGCATCAATTTTGTATTCAGGATAATAGTTAATTACATTTTCGTACATAGAAAGTGGTGCAGGATCTAATGCACTTTCTACACGACCAGATTTACCTACAACGGTTTCAATTTCCGGAATTGTAGCAACTGCTATGTCTAGTTGTTGTAAAACGCGTTTGTTTTCGGCAATTCCTGCGTGTGGTAAAGAGGTTGGCATAAGTAAAAACGAACCTTCATTTAAAGAAGGCATAAACTCTTTTCCGATAGTACTCCAAACGCTAAATCCTAAATAAATAATAAACGAAGGGATTAATAGAAAAACAACTTTATTATCTAATGCCCAAGCCAAAATTTGTGCATAGTATTTTTGAAAAACATAAAAAAATCCTAATAAACCAAAAGCAACAATACTCACAAAAATTATATTAGAAAACATAGAATAATCTACTCCTAATGGTCTCCAATATACACTTAATAAAAAGGTTATCGCTATTGCGGAAATTAATACATTTACATAATTAGCCTTAGTTTCTGAAAGGATGTTTTGGTGTTTTAAAATACTCGATATACCAAAACCTATTAATACAAAAGCCATATTATAACCAATAAATACTGCATAAACACCAAAAATAATTAGTGCCATATTAAGTAGTAAACCAAATTTCTTTTTAGGTGATTTTAAACCAAAAATCCAAGCTGCAAAAGGCGGAATTAAAAATAATGCTACAATTACCGAAGCAGTTAACGCCATTGTTTTTGTTGCTGCTAATGGTCTAAATAATTTTCCTTCGGAACCAATCATAGTAAATACAGGTATAAAACTTACTATTGTAGTTGCAACTGCTGTAATAATTGCTCCTGAAACTTCTTTAGTTGCATTGTAAACAACAGTATTAATGCTTAAATTTTCATTTTTAGTTTTCAGTTCATCTAAGTGTCGTATGATGTTTTCGGTAAGTATTACGCCGACATCGACCATTGTTCCGATAGCAATCGCAATTCCCGAAAGGGCAACGATATTTGCATCTACACCAAATGCTTTCATACCAATAAAAACCATTAATACTGCAACTGGCAATAAGCCTGAAATTAATGCAGAAACTCTAAGGTTAAAAACCATCATTACAATTACTAAAATGGTAATTAATATTTCTAAAGTTAAGGCTTCATCTAATGTGTGTAAGGTTTCTTTAATTAAAATAGAACGATCGTAAAATGGTACAATAGTTAATTGCGAAACACGACCATCTTTTAGTGTTTTACTTGGCAAACCTGTACTAATTTCAAGGATTTGTTTTTTAACATTTTGAATTACTTCCATAGGATTTGCACCATATCTTGCAACGACAACACCTCCGACAACCTCTGCTCCTTCTTTATCTAAAACACCACGTCGCTGTGCTGGACCAAGAGTAACTTTGGCTACATCTTTTAGTAATATTGGTGTTAAGTTATTAGATGTAATTGGCGACTCTTCTAAATCTTGAATGCTTTTTATATAACCAAGACCTCTAACTAAGTATTCTACTTGATTAATTTCGATGGTTTTTGCACCAATATCTTTATTAGATTTTCTAACCGTATTTACAACTTGTTGTAGCGAAACTCCGTATTCTTTTAATAAATCAGGATTAATATCTACTTGATATTCTTGCACAAATCCACCAATACTTGCAACTTCAGAAACACCACTTGCCGAGGATAATGCATATTTTACATAATAATCTTGTATGCTACGTAATTCGTGTAAATCCCAACCACCTGTTACGTTTCCGTTGGCATCTCTACCTTCTAATGTGTACCAGAATACTTGTCCTAAACCAGTAGCATCTGGACCTAAACTTGGTTGAATACCTTCAGGAAGTAATCCTTTAGGTAAGGAATTTAATTTTTCTAAAATTCTACTTCTACTCCAATAAAATTCTATGTTTTCTTCAAAAATAATATAAATAGAGGAAAAACCAAAAGCAGAGGAGCTACGTATCGTTTTTACGCCAGGAATTCCAAGTAAAGATGTAGTTAACGGATAGGTTATTTGATCTTCAATATCTTGAGGCGAACGACCTTGCCATTTGGTAAATACAATTTGTTGGTTTTCGCCAATATCAGGTATGGCATCTACGGCTACTGGATTTCTTGGAAAATTACCTGTATTCCAATCAAAAGGAGCGGTAACAATACCTGAACCAATAAAAAGTACTATTAATAAAACAGCAACTAGCTTGTTTTCTATTAAGAATTTAATGCTTTTATCTAGCATAGTATTTGAATTTGAAAAATTATAAATTTTGAAAAATAAAATAGGAATTATCGCAATTTTGAAAAATTAAATTTTGATAATACATTTGCTTTTATACTAAAATGGGAATTATCTTAGCGTAAAAAATTAAAATTTACAATAATCAAATACGAAAAACTTGAAATAAAATTTGTATGTCTTTATGTACCAAAGGCGGTTCATAATCTACAAATTTAGAAATAGAAGTGGTGTTTTGATACTTTAAAACAAAGGAATATACAAAAGCTTGTATAAATAACGCTTGCGGAAAATTTAAATCTAAACTCTGTGCTTGTTGGTTATTTTCTTGTCCTTGAATTGTTGTAGAAACATCTTTACAACATGGTTCTTTTTGAATAGACGTTTCTTTTGAGTTAGATGAAACCTTTTTACACATATTCATTTCCATACCACAAGTGTCAGCACTTACAAAAAGTGTTGTATTTGCTACCTCGCCACCACATATGTGTTTGTTAACCGTAAAAGAAAACGAGGACAACAACACAATAATTGCTAGTGAAATGGATGTTGTTTTATGTAAAATTTTTTTCATTACTAATACAAAGGTACTTTTTTTTATAAATCAAACCTCTAAAAATTTGTTAAAATTATATATTTGACAAAAAATCAAGACCCAACTTAAAAAAATTGAGCCTTGAAATATTTGTGATAAATTTCCCTCAAAAATTCATCTATGGTAAAAAATATAGCACAAAAATACTTTTTTTTACAAAGGAAAAACATTTTGTTTTAAATTCGTTAATATCTATTTATAATCGTGTTGTTATTTGACTAAAAACACATTTTAATTATTATTCAGACTACAAAAAAACTGAAACGCTATTTTTTATTTAATTTTCAAATAGTTTTATTAAAATCATAAATTCTCATAATATTTCTATACAAAGCTAAATTGCACGTCATTATAATCAATACACCTGTTTTATACAGACCATAATCAATACTATGCTTGGATACTCTCAGAACTGCACTACATTAAACACTAACATACATTTTAACTTTTCGTAACGAAAAACTTTGTGGATTCATGCTTTACATAAAAAAGCTGTTTTGAAAACAAAACAGCTTTTATCAATAGAATTCCCCTCAAAATTCTAATTATAAAATAAGTAATATCCCCTCAAATTTTACTTATTAAAAAAATCACTCATAATTAATAATAATTATTTTTTGTGATATACAAATATACCAAGATTACATTATTTATATTATCATGAAGTATCTATATATCTGTATTATAAGTGTTTTTTTATAATTTGAAGTATAGATGACGTATAATATATTAGTTAATAATATCATATATTTGCAACACCATGAATAAAATATTACACATAGGTATTCTTTTTCTTTTCAGTTTATCTTTATTTTCACAAAATAAATCAAAATATGATTCTGCTTTTAGTAGGACGTATAATTATATGAGATTAGATAAGTATTATAATGCTGAAAAATTGATTGA
>CAMZLT010000042.1 GCA_947311745.1 uncultured Flavobacteriaceae bacterium
AAAGATAAAGTAGATATAAAAAAAATTAAAAAAGAATTTAAAAAAATCAATTCACTATATATTGCAGATGGGCACCATCGTTCTGCTTCCTCTTATTTGTTATCCAAAGATTTTAAAAAAGAAAATAAAAATTACAATTATTTTTTAAGTTATTTAATATCCGAATCTAATCTTAAGATAGCAGCTTTTAATCGTTTAGTTAAGGGGTTAAACGGTTTAGATGAAAGAGATTTTTTGCATAAATTAGAAAAACATTTTACTATTATAAAATCTAATAATAGTATTGAAACTCCTAAAAAAATACATCAATTTAGTATGTACTTAAAAAATAAAGTATATTTACTAGAATTTAAAACCAAAAATTATAATTTTAAATCCTCTTTACACCATTTAGATACACATATTTTAAATACAATTATCCTAAAAAAAATATTAGGTATTGAAAATGCACGATCCGATAAGCGATTATCTTATGCTTCTGAATATAAAGGGCAAGAATACTTACAAAAAAATGTAAATTCAGATAAATTTGATGTAGCTTTTGGACTTTTTCCTATCAGTATGCAACAATTAAAACAAATTTCTGAAGATAATTTAACCATGCCTCCTAAATCTACTTATATTTTACCTAAATTGCGAAGTGGTTTATTAATTTACGAATATTAATTATGATACAAGCAACTACACAAATTCGAGTTCGTTATGGTGAAACCGATCAAATGGGCTATGTTTATTATGGCAATTATGCAACATATTTTGAAGTAGCGAGGGTAGAACTTCTTAGGACAAATGGAATTACTTATAAAGAATTAGAGGAAAATGGCATTATGCTACCTGTTTTAAAACTAGAAGTAAAATACCATAAACCAGTAAAATACGATGATTTACTTACTGTAAAAACTACCGTAAGTAAAGAGCCAAGCATAACCATAGATTTTGATTTTGAAATCTATAACGAAAAAAACGAATTGCTAACTACAGGTTTTACATCACTTGTTTTTATTGATATGAAACGCAATAGACCTACAAGAGCCACGCAAAATATTTTAGATTTATTCCATAAAAATAATTAAAAATGAAACTAATTAGAAAACAAGAATACCTTGCGTTTTTTTATCGCTTAGGACTTGCATACCTTTTTTATTTTATAGCACGATTATTATTTTATGTTTTTAATAAAGATTTGTTAAATATTTCAAACGCTTCTGAACTATTTAATACGTTTTATTACGGAATTGCATTTGATACCACTGCAATTTTATATATCAATGCTATTTTTACCTTATTAAGTTTGCTACCATTATTTGTAAATACACATAAAACCTTTCAAAAGGTGCTATTTTATATCTACTTTACCTTTAATTTTATTGCATATGCAACTAATTTTATAGATATGATTTACTATAAATTCTCTAATTTTAGATTGACATTTACAGTTTTTGAGGAGTTTAAAAACGAAACTAACGGAAATGCATTACTTTTTTCATTTTTAAAAGACTATTGGTACATTTTAGTGCTGTTTCTTGTAACTTGTTATTTATGGATTTACTTATATAAAAAGGTAAATGTAAAACCAATTGAAATTACAAAAAAACTTTCTTACACCTTAGGTTCTATTGTTATTTTATTACTTATTGCTACCTTAATGGTTGGTGGAATTCGTGGTGATTTTAAACACAGTACACGACCAATAACTTTGGTTGATGCAAACCGACACGTTACTAAGCAAGAACAAGCTGTTTTGGTTTTAAACACACCTTTTGCTATTATTCGTACTATAAATAAACGAGAATTTAAAAATCCTAATTTTTTTAAAAATGAGGATATTTCTAAATACATCAAGCCAATAAAACAGTACACGAAAAATCCAGAAACCAAACCAAATATTGTGCTTTTTATTATTGAAAGTTATGGTAGAGAATACATCGGAGCATTAAACAAGCGTAAAAAAATTAAAAATTACGAAGGATATACACCATTTTTCGATTCGCTTATTCAACATAGTTTAGCTTTTGATAATGCATATGCAAATGGGAGAAAATCCATACATGGAATGTCCTCGGTTTTATCAGGAATTCCATCGTATAAAGTAGCCTTTACTTCGTCTGCATATTCTAATCAAAAAATACAATCGCTAATTTCTACGCTAAAAGATTATGGCTATGATACGTCTTTTTTTCACGGTGCAGCAAATGGCTCTATGGGTTTTTTAGGATATAGTAATATTTTAGGAATAGATCATTACTACGGAAAAACAGAATTTAATGACGATAGTAAATCTGATGGTATTTGGGGGATTTGGGATGAATATTTTTTTCAATATGTTGCCGATGAGTTAAGTAAGAAAAAAAATCCATTTTTTGCTGCAATCTTTACTTTATCCTCACACGCTCCTTATAAATTACCAAAAGAATTTGAAGGAAAATTTCCTGTAGGACACAAACCAGTGCATAAGATGGTTGGATATACCGATTATGCTTTTAAAAAGTTTTTTGAACGTGTAAAAAAAGAATCTTGGTATGATAATACTATTTTTGTTTTTACAGCAGATCATACCAATCAAAAATATTACAAAAAATATCGTAAAGGAATTAATCGTTTAGCAGTACCGATAATTTTCTTTAAACCAGACAACTCGTTAGCTAAATTAGATACAATGGTTGCACAGCAAATAGATATTTATCCATCTATTTTAGATTTAATTGGCTATAAAAAACCATTTCGTTCTTGGGGACGAAGTGTCTTTTCAGATGATATGGCACCTTTTGCAATAACCCATTCAGGTAATGTTTTTTATTATATTAAAAATGACTATACGTTGGTTTTTGACGGTAAAAAAACAATAGGATTTTACAATAAAGACGATGTTATGTTAGAACGTAGTTTAATCGATAAAAATCTTCCAGAAATGAAAAAAATGGATGCAGAGTGTAAGGCGTATGTACAGGATTATATGTATAGAATTGTACAAAAAAAATTAAGTTTGAATTAACTTTAGGTTAAACAGTATATTTTTTTCTTGCACTCCATTTGACGTGTAAAATAGTAAAATCCCATAAAAACTCTTAAATTATGGGTAAAATGCAATAATAGTAATATACATTGCAATAATAACAACATCATTTTCTGAGGTTTATATGTACTTTTGGAACATATAAACCCCTAAAAATTGTACAAATGGAAACATCCTTGCAGAAATCCTATTTTTTTCTGAATTACAAAAACATCAAAAAAGGATGCTTTTAATACCATAAAAACTATTCTGAAAACTTACAAAAGTTGAACTTAAAATTGCAAATAGCTTTTTATAGTCTAAAAAAAATATTTACTTACTTAAAAAAAGATTGCATTTACTAAATAGATTATTGCAATCACCAACTTTAGAAAGTTGAAAACAATAAAAAAATTACTTTTACTAGATTCTAAATAAAATATTATGAAAAACTTACTAAAATTAATGCTAATCTTATTTAGCATGCAAGTATTTGCTCAATCAAATACTACTTGTACAACGGCAACTTCTGTAGTATTAACCGTAGGACAATCTGTGCAAATTAACGTAGATACTTCTGGCTTACCTTTAGGGCCGTTGCCAAATTGTGGATTATCAATAGGATATACAAATTTATGGTACTCTTTTGTTATGCCTGTTGATGGAAATATTAGAATAACACATGCAGTTCCATCTGAATCGTTTATGTTATATGATAATTGCGGAAACTTGAGTCTTGCTTGTGCCCGTGGAGATAATAGTTATTTATATTCCTTAACAGCAGGTGTTACATATTATCTAAATTATTTTAAAGGAGGATGGCAAGGATTGGATGATTTTAGATTAGAACCTTTTCCTACTGCACCGAATAACACTTGTGCTACTGCAGAAAACATAATAGTTCCTACCAATAATTTTTTATTAATAGATGCGTTTACCACAGGCTCTACAATCACCAATACACTTTCTAGTTGTGAAAATCCAGGCGATATTTGGCACGATTTATACTATTCGTTTACTATGCCAGTAGATGGTAATGTGCGTATTACTTATGCTGATAGTCAAGAATATTTTACACTGTATGATGCTT
>CAMZLT010000043.1 GCA_947311745.1 uncultured Flavobacteriaceae bacterium
AAATCGAAATATAATAATCCAGATGAAATTATTTCTTTTGGTTTATAACGTTTGCATAGGAATAGTAGCGGGTAAAGAAACACAAAATAACGAGTAATGAACAAATTTAATAAACACACATCAAATATTGATTTTAGCACTAAGCCGCTATTATTTTTATGCGGTGTTATATGTAGTGGTTATGAAAAATAGAGATGGTTTAGAGAATAGTAATGATTGGAAAACTCCAAAATGGTTATATGACAAATTAAATAAAGAATTTAACTTTGATTTTGATCCTTGCCCTTTAAATGCAGATTTTGACGGATTAAAAATTGATTGGGGGAAATCAAATTTTGTAAATCCACCTTATGATCGAGTTAATAAACCAAAATTTATTCAAAAGGCTTTTGAAGAATGGAAAAAGGGCAAAACTTGTGTTTTATTAATTCCAAGTTCAACAAGTACAATTCAATTTCACGAACTTATCTTGCCGAATGCTGAAATTAGATTTTTGAAAGGTAGAGTTTCATTTGCAGGATATAATACTAAAGGCGAGTACACAACTAAGAATAAAGGGAAACACGATAGTATGATTGTGATTTTTAAGGGTAATTCTTAGTTACATATAACACGCGAATAACATCATTACTGTTATCGTATTACGGCTATGAGTAGTGCTAACAAACTACTTTAACTTGATAAATAATATAATAAAAAAACTATGAAAAATTTAGACAACGCAATTATTGAATACTATATATCTAATTATGAGAATGGAATTGACACTATGGCTAGGGTTTTTAATAAACCACCAAGTGTAATTAGTAAAATTATTAACAAGTATCTTAAATCGCTTAAAATCAATAAATAATTATGGAAAATAATCAAAAGAAAGACTATTTACTTCAACTACAAGAATTAGAAGTGAAAATTGAGTTAATTCAGCAAATGGCAACAGTATCTGGATTTATAGAATTATATTTTAAAGAATTAAGAACCGCAAAAACACAAGCAGAAGCGTTTAATACATTAAATGAAAAATACTATCAATTTACAGGTGAATATAAATATTCTTCTTTTGATAGCTTTAGAAAAGCTCGTAATTATTACTTAAAAAGACCAACAAAATGAATAAATCAATAAAAATAATAATAGCCTTGGTATTGGCATTTATAACCTTGTTTGCAACTTCTTTTTTATTAGATTTGCAAATAATAAAAGAAAATATAATCAGAAAAATATTAGTTTATATTTTAATTCTAATAGAATTACTTCTTTCATATATTATTATACAAGAAATAGCAATTAAAAAATAAAAATAAACGGACATTTTATCCACAACAAAACTTTTAAACCAAGCTAATTTTACACTTTAAAACAGTGTTAAAATTAAATTTTGGTATTAGAAAACGCATTAGTAAAACTCTTTTCCCCTTCTAAAAGAAGCGTAGGAACTCCAATCTCTGGAGTTTCCAGTTTCTTTGGTTTTTCAGGATTTAGAACTTCTGCAACACCAGTATCTCAAAATCAAGCATTAACACTATCTGCATTTTACAACGGAGTAGAAATATTAACTAATGATATTGCATTACCATCAAAACAAATATATAAAAAAGATGGTGCAAAAAGAGAAGCAGTACACAATCATCCTGTAAAATATCTTATTTCAAAAAAACCAAATCAGTACATGACTGCTTTTATGTTCCATAAAATGCTCGGTCAATATGCTATTTTAAAAGGTAACGGTTACGCACTTACAGAAAGAAATCCAGTAACAGCAGCAATAAAATCTTTACAATTAATAACCGAACCAGTTACTGTATTAGTACACAATGCACAATTATTTTACAAAGTAAAATACAAAGATGGTTATAAAATATACTCATCAGACGATATTTTACATATTCCAGGCTTTTCATTTAACGGAATAGTAGGTATAGGTGTAGTACAACAAGCAGCACAATCTTTAGGTGTTGCATTAAAAGCACAAGACTATTCAGCAGATTATTACGATAGTAAAGGTTTAGGTTCAGGTTACATTAAAACAGATAAAAACTTAGAACCAACCGCAAAAACTTCATTAAGTACTGCGTTTTCAAACGTATTATCTAATCAAAATAAATGGTCAGTACCTGTATTAGACGAGGGTATGTCTTTTCATCCAATACAGATTACAGCATCCGAAGCACAATTTTTGCTAACATCAAAACACGGAATTTCAGAAGTAGCAAGATGGTTAAACATACCATCGTATAAATTAAAAGACTTAGACAATGCCAACCGTAATAATATGGAAGTGCAAGAAATCCAACACAAACAAGACAGTGTATTGCCATGGGTAACTAAGTTTGAGCAAGAATATAACGCAAAACTATTTACCGAAAAAGAAAAACAAACTCATTTTGTAAAATTTAATCTAAACACAATAATGAGAGCAGATATAAAATCCCAAGCAGAATATTTTTCAAAAATGGGACAACTAGGTGTTTTAGATAGAAACGAAATAAGAGCTTTGTTAGATTACAATCCAAAAGATGGCTTGTCCGAAGCACTTACACCTGTAAACACGCAGACAATGGAGCAAGTATTTGCAAAATTAAAATTAATAGAAGAACAAATAAAATCCGTTAATAATGGCAACTGATAAAGATTACATAAAAAATATAGAAGGTGCAGAGCGTAGATTTATAACCGAACCTGTGCAAATTCAGCAAAGAGCAGATGCACAAACAGATGCACCTGCTGTAATTGAGGGCTACGCTTTTAAATTTAACAAAGTAACTACTATTGGTTCTTGGTTTAAAGAGGAAATATTACCAGGTGCAGCAGACGGATTGCTAACTGATGATATTCGTTGCTTATTTAATCACGATCCAAATCTAATATTGGCACGTTCCGAAAACGGAAAAGGCACTTTAACCTTAGAAGTTGATAGTGTTGGGTTAAAATATTCCTACACAACACCTGATAGAACCTATGCTAAAGACTTAGAGGATGCTATAAAAAGCGGTGATGTATCACAATCCTCATTTTCATTTACAACAGATGAAGTTATTTGGAAAAACGGAGCAGATGGCGAATTGGATTTAAGACAAATTAAAAAATTTAAAAAAATATTCGATGTGTCTCCAGTAACCTATCCAGCTTATGCAGATACAACCGTAGGTAAGCGAACCTTTGAAAATCATATCTCAGATATTGAAGTAAAAGAAGTGCAAGAAATAAAAAAGAAAAAACGAGCATTTAACACATTTTCGGCTCGTCATAAGTTTAACAAAAATAAATATTAAAAAATGAAAAACAGTAAGTTTTTAAAAGAACAAAGAGCCGAAAAAGTAAAGGCTCAAGAATTATTAATGACAGCTATAGAAAGCCGTGCAGAAAAAGTCTTTACAGAAGATGAAGAAAAACGCTTTAATGATTTAGATTCGGAAATCAAAGCATTAGACGCGGACATCAGAACCGCAGAAAACATTGAAACAGCACAAAAACGTGCAGCAGCTGCACAAGGAAAACAATTAGGTACACCAGAAGGTAATAAACCAGAACAGCGCTATTCTCTACACAAAGCAATTCGTTCAGGTGTTGCTAACTTGTCAGGTGCAGAATTAGCGGCGCACAATGCAATTCAAGAGCGTGCAGCAAAAGCAGGTATTCAAACATCTGGTATTTTAATCCCTATGGCTTCTGTACGTGCAGAAAAACGTGCAAATGCTCAAACAGTTGGTGAAGATGGTGGACAATACGGTGGTGCTTTAGTCGCAACAGACCATAGAGGCGTTATTGATATGTTAAATCCTAAACCTATTGTTGCTAAATTAGGAGCAACCTATTTACGTGGCTTAACAGGTAACGTAGAATTTGGTGTAAATGAAGGTGGAATTACCGCTACTTGGGAAGGTGAAGTTGCAGAAGTAACAGCTACTAAAAACAAGTATACCAAAAAAACAATGAAACCGAAACGCTTAACGGCAACTGTTGAGATTTCTAAAAAGAATTTAGCGCAATCTGCAACAGATTTAGAAGCTTATACTATGAGCGAAATCCTTGGAGCTGTTGAAAGAGCAATTGATGCAGCTGCATTTAACGGTTCAGGTGTTGGTGAAGTGCCAAAAGGTATTGCTAACGATGCAGATGTAAATGTTATTGCTATTGGTGCAAATGGTGGTCCTTTAACTTGGGCAGAAATTGTAGCTATGGAAACTAAAGCAGAAGTAGCTAACGCTTCTACAAGCTCTGCCAAATATGCTTTTAATGCACAAACAAAAGGTAAATTAAAAGTAACCAAGCATCAAGCAGGTGATGCGAATTACTTAATGACTTCGTCTAACGAAGTTAATGGTTATCCTGTTGAGATTTCAAACCTATTACCAGCAGATTTAACGAAAGGTTCAGGAACAGATTTATCCATGGCTATTTTTGGTGATTGGAAAGAATTATTAGTAGCTGAATGGTCATTCTTAGATATAACTGTTGATGATATTACGTTAGCAGCAAGTGGACAAATTAAATTAACAGTAAATATGTATATGGATGTCTTAGTGAGACAGCCAAAAGCGTTTACAGTTATTAAAGATATAGATAACGCATAGTAGTTTTCTTATTTGGTTAATAATGGAGAAAGGTTGGTTTTAAACCGCCAACCTTTTTTTTACTAATTCTTAAAAAAGTTTAAAATGAATACTTCAAAAATTAAAGAAATACAAGCTAAAGCTAAAGCTGAAAAAAGAAATCTAACAGATGCAGAAGTAGCTGAAATCAAACGCTTAAATGCAGAAACTGAAACAGCATCAGCCAAAGCAGACAAAGAAAAAGCAGAAACTGAAACAGCATCAGCCAAAGCAGACAAAGAAAAAGCAGAAACTGAAACAGCATCAGCCAAAGCAGACAAAGAAAAAGCAAAATCCAAAGCTAAAAACGCAGAATTAACAAAATAATGCCAGTTTATTACAACATATCAGGTACGCCAACCGAATTAATAAGTCTTGAACAAGCTAAACAACAGCTTAGAATTGACCCTATTGTACAGCACGAGGATAGCTTAATACAAGCATACATATCCGAAGCTCGTGAAATAGCAGAAAATTACATTGGCAGATTAATAGGTGAGCGTACATTAGAAGTAAAATCAAGCGATTATATCTCTAATGTAGCATCGGAATACACGCCTATTAACGAGGTTACTGGTATTGTTGCTAAATTGAATAGTGGTACAGAACAAAATGTAACCGCAGAATTAGTGAATATTAATAAAACAGAACAACGCCTTATCTATCAAGATGAACCAACTAATTTGAGCAGTATGTTTACAACGCCTGTAACTACAACGCTTAAAGTAGGTTATAACGCAGATAATTGTCCTAAATCTTTAATAAGTGCAATGAAATTAATCATTTCAAGGTTGTATGAGTTTAGAACCGATAATGCACAACAAAAAACACAAGCCTCGCACAATATAATGCGTGCTTTTAAAGCGTGGAATTAAAATGAGTAAACGTCCATACATAGGAGAATTAGATCATAGAGTGGTTATTTTTCACATCGACCCAAATGTAAAGACAAGTACTGGAGAAACTGTTAAAGAACTCGTTGAAATTGGTGCAATTAGCGCAAAGCGAGAAGATAATGGTGGAAACGAAACCGAAGATGAGAAAGTATTTTATCTCCAAAATAGAGTTTATACAATAAGATATGTTCCAAGTGTTCATATAAGAGGAGAAGAAATGTTTATCCGTGATACTGATGGAGATTATCAAATATACAGTATAGAGGTAATTGGCAGAAATGAATTTTTGAAATTAAAAACAACTAAAAGAGAATAGTTATGAGTGTTATTTTATTTAGAAACAAGGAAAGTAATTTTTGTGATAAAGCAGCAACCGAATTTAAAAAGTTTGCAGACAAACATAATTTGTCAGAAAAACAAGTAGAAATAATATCTGTTGATAAATCTATTGTGAAGAAATACCAGATTAAAATGGTGCCAACTTTAATCGCTTTTGCAAAAAATAAAAAGGAAATAGCAAGAAAAGAAGGTATAGATGTCTTTAATAAGTTTGAAGAATTTGTAAAACAAAATGCCTAAAGATTTATATCAGATAGATGGGTTTGAAGAATTGCAGCGCAAAATAAAACAGCTTCCAGACAATGTAAAGAAAAAAGAAATGTTAAAGGTGTTGGGTCAAGTGGCAACACCAACAGTAAAAGCAGGAAGACAACAAGCACCAATTAGTAAGAAGAAGCATGTAATATCTGGTAAGCGAACAAGAAAATTAATTGAACCAGGGAATTTAAAAAAAAGTATTGGTAAAATAAGAGGAAAAAAAGGACTTGGTAAAGAAAATGCAGTATTGTATGTAGGTCCAAGAAGTAAAGGAAGAAAAAATGATGGTTGGTACGGAATGTTTGTTGAGTATGGCACAAAAAAACAAAATGCCAATCCATTTATGAAAAAAGTATATCAGCAAACCAAAGGAAAAGTAACCGCAGATGCAGAACGTAAAGTGGCAAGATACATTCAAAAACAAATAGATAAATTAGGTTAAAGTGAAACAATTAAGCGATTTAATATATAAAGGACTTACAGAAGATACAACAGTATCGTCTATTGTTGGTGATAAAGTATTTCCGCTTATAGCAGACCAAGAAATTGAAACGCCATTTATAGTTTATCGAGTTTCATTAATTGACAATTTAACAAAAGACGGTGCAGACCATTTTGTGGTTGAAATATTGAGTTACGAAAAAACATACAACAAATCCTTAGAATTAAACGAAGCAGTAGTAAGTGCTATTGATAATGTAGATTTAAACGGCGCAAATTATAAATTCAACAAAGGTAGTGCAACTCCTTTGGTTGATACAGATTACAGGTTTTATGTAAAACAAATTATAAATATTAAAAAATAAAAAAAGATGAGTAATTTTTTAGATGGTAGCGTAATGCGCTTAAAAGTAGAAGATAAAGAGGTTTTTCATGAGGTAGAAGTTTCTATCGAGGGTTCAACAGATTTTAAAGAAATAGCAACAAAAGATACCGATGGTAAAGAAGTATCGCCAGGCGCACAATCTTTTTCTTTAAGTTGTTCAGCAAAAGGATCAACCGACACAACAAGCGAGAATGCAAGTATAGATATGCTTATGTTTTACAAAAACAAAACAAAAGTAGCATTTACGCTTACAGATGGTGTTGCAGGTCATGTAGTCTATTCAGGTAATGCTTATGTAGAGAATTTCAAAATGGGTTCTCCTAATGAGGAAATAGTAGATTTCTCTTATTCATTAAAAGGAACAGGTGGATTAACCATTGG